>NZ_LDVA01000090.1:0-18934 GCF_050768715.1 Burkholderia sp. ZZQ-2
CCCCAAGCCCCAAGCCCCAAGCAACCGACCCCGACCATCAAACACCGACAGCCGAACGGCCCTTCGACCGTCCTGCACGCGCCGCCCACCCCCGCTCAGTGCGCGCGCCCTTTCCATCTCCGCAGCAGCAGCGCATTGGTCACGACGCTGACGCTGGAAAACGCCATCGCCGCGCCCGCGATCACCGGGTTCAGCCAGCCGAGCGCCGCGAGCGGCACGCCGACCAGGTTGTAGACGAACGCCCAGAACAGGTTCTGCTGGATCTTCCGGTACGTGCGTCTGGAGATGTCGATCGCATCGGCGACGAGCGCCGGGTCGCCGCGCATCAGCGTGATGCCGGCCGTGTGCATCGCGACGTCGGTGCCGGTGGCCATCGCGATGCCGACGTCGGCCGCGGCAAGCGCGGGCGCATCGTTGATCCCGTCGCCGACCATCGCGACGATTCCGCCGTGCGTGCGCTTCAGCTCGGCGACGACGCGCGCCTTGTCGTCGGGCAGCACCTGCGCATGCACCTCGCCGATGCCGAGCGACGCCGCGACGGCCGCCGCGCTGCCACGGTTGTCGCCCGTCACGAGCACGCTCGCGACGCCGCGCGCCGACAGTGCCGCGATCGCGTCGCGGGCGCCCGGCTTCACGGTGTCGCCGAAAGCGATCAGCGCGAGCAACGCGCGCGGCGCATCGGCGCGCATCAGCCACGAGATCGTGTTGCCCGCGCGTTCGAGCTCCGCCGCGCGGGCGTCGAGCGCGGGCGGCACGGCGATGCCGAGCTCGTCGCGCCAGCGTGTGCTGCCCAGCGCGAGCAACTGCCCGCCGACGCGGGCTTCCACGCCGCGTCCCGCCACCGCGCGCGCATCGGCCGTGCTTGCCGGCGGCACCGCACTGCCGCGCGCGGCAACGTCGGCGTCGTGCGCGGCGACCACGGCGCGCGCGAGCGGATGGTCGCTCTGACGCTGCACCGCCGCCGCGAGCGCGAGCGCTTCGTCATGCGGCACGCCGACGGCTTCGAACGCCGTCACGGACGGCTTGCCTTCGGTCAGCGTGCCGGTCTTGTCGAACGCGATCACGGTGGTGCGCTGCGCGAGTTCGAGCGCCTGCGCATCCTTGATCAGCACGCCGCGCCGCGCCGCGACGCCTGTGCCGGCCATGATCGCGGCGGGCGTCGCGAGGCCGAGCGCGCACGGGCACGCGATGACGAGCACCGCGACCGCGTTGAGAATCGCGGTTTCGGTGCCGGCGCCGGCGATCAGCCAGCCGATCAGCGTCAGCACCGCGATGCCGAGGATGGCCGGCACGAACACCTCGCTCACGCGATCGACGAGCCGCTGGATCGGCGCTTTCTCGGCCTGCGCGGATTCGACGAGGCGGATGATGCGCGCGAGCGTCGTCTCCGCGCCGATCGCGGTGGTTTCGACGACGAGCGCGCCTTCGCCGTTGATCGAGCCGGCCGTGACGGGGTCGCCATCGTCCTTCGGCACCGGCAGGCTTTCGCCGGTGATCAGCGATTCGTCGATGTGCGAGCGGCCCGACACGATCCGGCCGTCGACGGGCACGCGCTCGCCGGGCCGGATGCTGACGCGGGTGCCGACACGCACCTGCGTCAGCGGCACGTCGTATTCGACACCGTGCTCGACGACGCGGGCCCGGTCGGGGCGCAACGCGTTCAGCGCGCGGATCGCGTCGGTGGTCTGGCGCTTCGCGCGCGATTCGAGCCATTTGCCGAAGCGCACCAGCGTGACGATGACGGCCGACGCCTCGAAATACAGATGGCCGGAATGGCCGGTGCCGCGCAGCAGCATCCACAGGCTCAGCCCGTACGCGGCCGACGTGCCGAGCGCGACGAGCAGGTCCATGTTGCCGGTGCGCGCCTTCACCGCGTGCCAGGCCGCGCGATAGAAGCGCGCGCCGAAGCCGAACTGGACGATCGAGGCGAGCACGAGCTGGACCCAGCCGTTCGGCATCAGGTGGATGCCGAACGGCGCGACGAGCATCGGCGCGATCAGGGGCGCGCTCAGCACCGCAGACCAGATCACGAGATCGCGTTCGCGGATCGCTTCGAGGCGCTTGCGTGTTTCGGGGTCCTGCGCGGCACCGGCCGGTTGCCCGTCGGCGCCGGCCGTGGCGCCGGCTGACGACGCGTCGGCGAGCGACGCGCGATAGCCGGCGGTGGTGACGGCCGCGATCAGCGTGGCGGCGTCGAGGGCGCCGGCGCCGTGCACCGATGCGCGCTCGGTCGCGAGGTTGACCGCAACGCGGGCGACGCCCGGCACGGCGGCCAGCGCCTTTTCGACGCGGCCGACGCAGGACGCGCAGGTCATGCCGTCGATGTCGAGTTCGAGGTCGGCGGGGGCGGTGGAAGCAGCCGGCGGGATGGCCGCGCCGGCAACCGGCGTCGCGCCGTATCCGGCTTGTTTGACGGCTTCGGCGAGCCGGGCGGCGGTAACGTCGGGCGTGACATCAACGGTCGCCCGTTCGGTCGCGAGGTTGACCGACGCGCGCGTGACGCCCGGCACCTTCGCCAGTGCTTTCTCGACGCGCGACACGCACGACGCGCAGGTCATGCCGTCGATGTCGAGTTCGATGCTGGCGGGCGCGGCAGGCGAGGAGGGGGCGAGCGCGGTAAAGCCTGCATCCGTTACGGTCGGTGTCGCGCCGTAGCCGGCCTGTTTCACGGTTTCCACCAGTTGTGCGGCGGAAACGTCGGCCGTGACATCGACGGTCGCCCGTTCGGTCGCGAGGTTGACCGACGCGCGCGTGACGCCAGGCACCTTCGCCAGCGCCTTCTCGACGCGCGACACGCAGGACGCGCAGGTCATGCCGTCGATATCGAGTTCGACGGTGCTGGTGGCCGGGAGCGGGCGGCCGGCAGTCGAAGCGGCTGCGGCCATCGGCGTGGGTGATGCTTCGACAGGATGCGCCTGCGTGGCGGCGGCGACTTCGAGCACTGGTGCGCGTACGGAGGCGCCGTAGCCGGCTGCGCCGACCGCCTCGATCAGTCGCGCGGCGTCGACGGTTTCCTGCGCAGTTACCGTCGCCGCGTGCGCGTCGAGGTCGACCGCCGCCTCGACGACGCCCGGCACCGCGGCCAGCGCCCGTTGCACGCGGCCCGTGCAGCCGCCGCAATGCATGCCGTCGACGCTCAGCTCGATCGTGTGCAGCGCTGTGGAGGCAAGTGATTCTGTCATGTCGGATTCCCTGAATGCACGGCTCGTGCCGCGAATGGAACCAGTATCAACATTCCCATGATGGTAAGGTCAAGCGGTGGCAGCGCATGCCGATGCACACAGGGTGTCACAACGCGGAAAAAGCAATCTCCCGGATTCCTGACCGACATCCGGGAGGGGCGGGCCTTTGCGCTCGACTGCGCGATCAGGCGCAGAGCTTGGCGCTCGCGAGACGATTCAGGCTGACGCCCTGCTCGGCGGCCTGGATCACCAGCGCGCGGTGTGCCTGCGGCGGGATGCGAACCTTGAATTCACCGCTGTAGGTGCGGTCGGCGATCGGCTCGGGCACCTTTTCTCCGTTTGCGGTCATGTCGCGAATGACCTCGGCGACCAGCCGGCGAATACCGGCCAGCGCACCTTCCGGCGTTGCGTCGAGCCACGAAAGAGACGGGAATTCCGCGCACAGGCCAACGTGCTCCCCGTCCTCCGGGGACCACGTTACGCGGTACGTAAAGTGGTCTTGAGTCATGATTTCTGTTCCTTCAGTCGATCGATCGCGTCGAGAACCTGTCGCACCTGATCGTTGAATCGCACGTTCGCGGGCTCGCGCCTCATGAGTTCGAGGATCTTCCATACGCTAGCCGCATCGAATGGTGTCATTAGTGACACCATTCGTCAATCGACCAACCGTCCCCTGCACTCGAGATTGTTTCGCCTTGAGTGTGTGTCGCTCCGATATCCCCTGTTTTGTTGCAAATCGCCAGAACTATTTCGCATCTGTCGACAATACGGCTAGCGTTCGGCCAGCTATTCGGCATATTAGGGGATGCCCGTAGGCGCTATGATACCGGCCTGACATCAGCGCCCACCGTTACGCAACGTCACGAAACGGTTATCCGGGCACGCTGGGGTGCCTTGCTTTCGCCATTCGCGCGTCGCACAAGGCGTTGACTGAAAAGAACGATATTCGGCCAGTACTCGATGATTGAAAACCAGCAGGAATCAGTTTCTCTGCGGCGCGTGTGCGCGTCGCTGGCCATGGCGGCGTTGCTTGCGGGGTGCGCGTCGCAACCGGATGCCATTCAGCGGAAAACCGGCTGGATGCGCGCGGAAGTCGCCGACTCCTATGTATACGCGTATCCGCTCGTGCTGATGGACGTCGCGAAGGAAGCGGCGACGGGCGGCGACGGCGCGCAGCCGGGGCAGGCGCCGCTCAACACGCTGCGCCACGCGCAGGCGCTGCCGCCCGTCGGCGCGGTCAATCCGCCGCTGCCGGGCGTCGACACGCTCGACTCGACCGGCTGGCTCGACGTCGCCGCCGAACCCGTGATCGTCACGTTGCCCGACACGCGCGGCCGCTACTGGGACGCGCGTGCGCTCGACATGTGGACGAACGTGCTGTGGTCGTCGTCGAGCGTGGCTGTACGCGGCACACGCGGCGGCGCGCGATCGCAAACGATTGCCTTCGCCGCGAAGGATTGGCAGGGCACGCTGCCGAAGGGGGCGGTCCGTATCGACGTCCCGTCGGCCAACGCGTGGCTCGAAGTCCGTCTGCAGACGAGCGGCGGGCGCGACCTGACGAACGTGAAGAAACTGCAGCGCGCGATCCGCGTGGTGCCGCTGTCGGTCTACACGGGCGCGGCGCGCGGCGCGTCGGTGGCGGTCCATGCGGGCAGCGCGCCGTCCGAGGCGGTGGGCGGCGGCACGCCGGCCGAGCAGGTGGCCGCGCTCGACCCGAAGGCGTTCTTCGCGCGCTTCGCGCAGGCGCTGCAGGACAACCCGGCGCCCGCCGACGACGCACACGCGCAGGCGTTGCTCGGCGACATCGGCGTGTCGGCCGGCTACCCGGTGCTGTGGACGGGCGACCGCCTCGCGGCCGCGACGGCCGGCGTCGCCGAGGCGCGCGCGCGGCTCGCGACCCCGCCGTCGAACCTGCTGAACGCGAACGGCTGGAGCTGGATCGGCGATACGGCCGGCAAGTACGGCCAGGACTACACGCTGCGCGCGTACGCGGCCTACACGCAGTTCGGCACCGCGACGCGCGACGACGAAACGCTCGCGGTCGTGCGTGTCGACAGCGACGGCCATCAGTTGAACGGAGCGAACCGCTACGTGCTGCATTTCGCGCCGGGCGCGCTGCCGCCGGTTCGCGCGTTCTGGACGCTCACGCCGTATGCGACGAACGGCGCGCTGCCCGACGTCGGGTCGGCGCGCCGCTCGCTCGGCGATCGCGACCGCCTGCGCCGCAATCACGACGGGTCGATCGACATCGTCGTGTCGGCGTCGCCGGGCGGCACGCATGCGGGCAACTGGCTGCCGGCGCCGCGCGCCGATTTCGCACTCGCGTTGCGCCTGTACGCACCGAAGCCGCAGGCGAGCGACGGGTCGTGGATGCCGCCCGTCGTCGTCCGGAAATGAACGGATGACCGGCGGCGTTGTCCGACCGGCGGGCGCGACGGCGCCCGAACCCCGTACCGTTACCTCCTGAGCCTATACTTTCGGGATAGCGTGCGCGGCCGACCGGTTCTCCGGTACGGCCGGCATCCCATCCCGAGGCATTCAAGCATGGCAAGCGCAGACAAAGAAACCGTATCCTCGACCCTCCATGCCCTCGGTGGCGTTGCACGCTCGCGCCGCACCCGGCGCATCGGCCTCGGCCTGCTGATCTTCCTCGTTTTATTCGGACTGCTCGGGTTCTTCGCGGCGCCGCCGCTGATCCGCCATATCGCCGAACAGCAACTGAGCCAGCAGCTCGACCGCCCCGCCACGATCCGGCGCATCGCGCTGAACCCGTACACGCTGAACCTCGAAGCCGACGGCATCCATCTCGGCGACAAGGGCGGGCAGGGCGACTTCATCGACATCGCGAAGCTCGTCGTGCGGCCGTCGTGGTCGTCGCTGTTCCGCGGTGCGCCGATCGTCAATGAAGTCCGCCTCGACTCGCCGCGCTTCCATATCGTCCGCTACGATGCGCAGCGCTTCAATTTCACCGACCTGATCGAGAAATTCTCGACGCCGTCGCCCAAACCGGAAAGCAAGCCGACGCAGTTCTCGGTGTCGAACATCCAGGTCAACAACGGCCGGATCGATTTCGACGACCGCCTGCTGAACGAAAAGCACGTCGTCGACAACTGGACGCTCGGCATTCCGTATATCGCGACGCTGGCATCGAAGACCGACATCTTCGTCGAGCCGAAGCTGCGCGCGCGCTTCGACGGCAGCCCGATTGCGATCGACGGCAAGACCAAGCCGTTCGCGCAGTCGCGCGAATCGGAGATCGCGCTGAAATTCGACGGCCTCGACGTGCCGAAGCTGATCTCGTACGTGCCCGCGAAGCTGCCGGTGGCCGTGACGAGCGGCCTGCTGAGCAGCGACCTCAAGGTCAATTTCGTGATGAGCGGCGAGACGCCCGCGCTGCGCGTATCGGGCACCGTCGACCTGAACGACGCGAAGGTGACGGACCGCGCGTCCGCGCCGCTGTTCGCCGCGCGCGGCGTGCATGTCGCGGCGGCCAGCCTCGAGCCGCTGCGCAACGCGTTGCACTTCGACGAGATCCGGATCGACCAGCCGGTGGTCGACCTGTCGCGCGACAAGCAGGGCGTGCTGAACGTCGAGAAGCTCGCCGCGCAGCCGGCAGCCGCATCGAGCGCCGCCGAGGGCAAGCCGGCGGCGCCGGGCGCCGCGGCCGCTTCCGCGGCTGCGGTAGCCGCCGCCAGCGGCGCAAAGGTCGAAGCCGCCGCGAAGGCGGCGCCGCCGCTCGACCTGACGATCCGCCATTTCGCGATCGACGGCGGCACCGTCAACGTCGACGACCGCGTGCCGGCAACGCCGACCGCGCTGTCGCTCACGAAGCTCGCCGCGACGCTCGACGGCTTCTCGATGCAGGGCAAGACCCCCGCGAAATACACGCTGTCGACGTCGCTGTCGCGCGGCGGCGACGTGACGGCCGAAGGCACGTTCAATCTCGCGGAGAAGCAGGCCGACAGCAAGCTGACGGTCGCCGCACTCGCGCTGCCGGCGCTGCAACCGTACCTCGGCGAGGCCACGCGTGCGCGCGTGCTCGACGGCACGCTCGGCGCCACCGTCAACGCGAAGGCCGACTGGGGCAAGACGCCGCTCGCCGCGCAGGTCGCCGACAGCACGGTCAGCCTGAAGTCGCTGAAGATCGCGACGCCCGACGCGAAGGCGCCCGCGATCGTGCTGCCCGACGCGAGCGCGAAGATCGCGAAGGTCGACGTTGCCGCGCGCACCGCGGAGATCGCGAGCGTCGACGCCAGCGGGCTCGCGCTCGACGTGCAGCGCCTGAAGGACGGCAGGATCGACCTCGCGGCACTGGCCGAACCCGCGCAGGCGTCGGTGCCGAAGCGCACGGTCGCGCGCAAGGCCGAGGCTGCCGCGCCGTCGTGGCATTACCGGATCGATGCGCTGAACGTGAAGGATTCGTCCGCGAACTTCACCGACCTGTCGACGCCGCGCCCGGTGAAGCTGGCGATCAAGCCGCTGGACCTGTCGGTGCAGAAGATCAGCGACGACATGAGCAAGCCGCTGCCCGTGCAGTTGAAGGCGACGCTGAACCGCAAGGGCTCGCTGAACGTGACGGGCGACGTGACCGCGCAGCCGCTGAAGCTCGGCCTGAAGATCAACGGCAACCGCCTCGATGCGGCCGCGTTCGAGCCGTACTTCGGCAGCGCGCTGAACGCGACGATCGCCAGCGCGCTGCTCAACGCGCAGGGCAACCTGACGTTCGCGCAGGTGAAGGACGCACCGCGCGCGACCTATCGCGGCGACGTCGCGCTCGTCGACGTGCGGATGCTCGACAAGGCGACCTCCGACCCGTTCGCGGGCTGGCGCTCGCTTGCGCTGACGAACCTGAAGGCGAACTACGACGAGAAAGGCACCGACGTCGACGCGGCGCGCGTGACGTTCTCGAACTTCTACGGCCGCGTGCTGCTCGATGCGCAGGGGCGGCTGAACCTGAAGGACGTGGTCGCGAAGGAGACGGGCCCGGCGCAGTCGCTCACGCGCGACGCGAGCAAGGGCGAACCGGTGCCGCTGTCGCCGGGCGTGACGCCGCCGGCCGCCGCCGCGCAGCAGGCGTCCGCGCCGGCCGCCGCGTCGGCGACGGTGGTCGTGAAGGCCGCGCAGCCGCCGCAGAACCCGGTGCGGATGCATTTCGGCGAGTTGCTGCTGCAGAACGGCCGCGTCACCTACACCGACAACTTCATCAAGCCTAACTACACGGCGAACCTGGTCGCGATCAAGGGCACGGTCGGCGCGTTCGGCACGGATTCGACGACCTCCGCGCCGGTCGACGTCGCCGCGAACCTCGCGGGCAACGGGCCGATCTCGATCAAGGGTTCGGTGAACCCGCTGATCGAGAAACCGGCGCTCGACCTCACCGCGACCGCGCACGACATCGAGCTGACCAACCTGACGCCGTATTCGGCGAAGTACGCGGGCTACCCGATCACGAAGGGCAAGCTCAACGTCGACCTGCATTACGAGCTCGCGAACGACCAGCTGAAGGCGAACAACCACATCTTCATCGACCAGCTCACGTTCGGCGACCATGTGGAGAACGACACGGCGACCAGGCTGCCGGTGAAGCTCGCGATTTCGCTGCTGAAGAACACGCGCGGCCAGATCGACGTGAACCTGCCGGTGTCGGGCTCGCTGTCGAACCCCGAGTTCAGTGTCGGCGGGCTGATCTGGCGCGCGGTGCTGAACCTGATCGCGAAGGCCGTCACGTCGCCGTTCTCGCTGCTCGCGCATGCGTTCGGCAGCGGCGGCGAGGATCTCGGCTACGTCGAATTCGCGCCGGGCTCGTACCAGCTCGACGACGCGCAGCAGAAGAAGCTCGATACCGTCGTGAAGATGCTGACCGAGAAGCCGTCGATCCGCCTCGACCTGATCGGCCGCGTCGACCCGGCAAAGGACACGTCGGGGCTCGGCGACGCGTACGTCGAGCGGCTGGTGCGCCAGCAGAAGCTGAAGGACGTGATCGGGCAGGGCGAGAGCATCGACCCGATGTCGGTGAAGGTCGAACCGGCCGAGTACAGCAAGTACCTGACGCGCGCGTACAAGGCCGCCGACTTCAAGAAGCCGCGCAACCTGATCGGCCTGCAGAAGACGCTGCCCGATGCCGACATGAAGAAGGCGCTCGCCGAACACGCGCCGGCCGACGACAACGCGCTGCGTGCGCTCGCGCAGCAGCGCGCGCAGGCCGTGCGCCAGTACCTCGAGGGGAAGATCGATTCGAGCCGGGTGTTCGTCGTCGCGCCGAAGCTCGATGCGAAGGGCATCGACGACAAGGGCGCGACCACCCGCGTCGATTTCGGCCTGCAGTAAGCAGGCCGTCCGCCGCCGCCGCGTCCGTTCCTCCGTTCGGGCGCGGCGGCGCGCTGCCTTCAGCGCGCGGCGATCGCCGGTTCCTCGCGCTTGCCCAATTCCTTCTTCGCGGCCAGCGGCAGACGCGCGTCGTCCCACTGCGCCAGCCATTCGACTTCCTTCGCGGTGAACACCTGTCCGTAGTTGCGCAACGCGTACTGCAACGCGTCGACGACGTGGTGGCGAATGATTTCGGGGGTGCGTGCATCGTCCAGCACGAACCGGAGGGCTTCCAGGGTCGACATACTCATGCTCCGGGTCAGGGAAAACCCTTTATCACACGCCAATAGTCGCGCGCCAAGCCGGAAAAAAAATCGTGCGGCGGGTGACGCCGCGGACGGTGGCCGATGCACCGGGGCGGTGCTTGCCGGTGAGCGCGCGAGTCCGCGACGTGCGCCCGGCCACGCTGGTTTGCGACCGCGTCGTGTCACTTGCGATTGGTTACGTTTGATAGAAAACAGAAAGCCCCGCTTCATGCGAGCGACCCACGGCGCAGCCATATTCTTGCGCGCCTGATGGCAAGTCACGCAGTTCAACGTCAATCGATGAGGTGGGGTGATCATGTCTTTCCTTGGGAAGCAGCGGAAGTGGGTGGGGATGGTGGCGGGCGCGCTGGCGCTCGCAGGCGCGGGCGCGCATGCGGCGCAGCAGGACGGCAACCGTCAGGGCGAGGACCGCGGCCACGCGAACCGCGTCGTGAAGCACGTGCTGCTGATCAGCGTCGACGGCCTGCACGAGCAGGATCTCGCGCGCTGCATCGGCGCGAACACGTGCCCGAATATCGCGGTGCTCGCGAAGAGCGGCGTGACCTACACGAATGCCTATACGCCCGGCCTGTCGGATTCGTTTCCGGGCCTCGCCGCGCTTGTGACCGGCGGCTCGCCGAAGACGGCCGGCCTGTTCTACGACGTGTCGTACGATCGCAACCTGTACGCGCCGGGCGACACGAGCTGCACGGGCAAGCAGGGCTGGAACGTCGTGTTCGACGAGACGACCGGCATCGACGCGGAGAACGGCGGCGCGCTGGTTCACCTGAACGGCGGCGGCGCATTCAATCCGCAGGCGATCCCGAACGCGAAGGTCGACGGCAAGTGCGTGCCGGTCTATCCGCACAACTACGTGAAGACCAACACGGTGTTCGAGGCCGTGAAGGCGGGCATCCCGAACGCGACCACCGCGTGGGCCGACAAGCACGCATGGGGCTACGACTGGCTGAACGGGCCGTCGGGCACCGGCGTCGACGATCTCGCGCGCACCGAGATCAACTCGATCGACCCGGCGACGCAGACGGACTACACGGACGTCTATTCGCATACCGCGCAATTCGACAACCTGCACGTGCAGGCGCTGATCAACCAGATCAACGGCCGCGACTCGACGGGCACGAAGCGCGCGCCGGTGCCGACGCTGTTCGGCGCCGATTTCCAGACGCTGAGCGTCGCGCAGAAGGCGGGGGTGACGAAGGGCGGCGGCTACCTGGATGCGAACTTCACGCCGAACGGGCAGGTCGCGAACGCGATCACGTACGTCGACAACGCGATCGGCCATGTCGTCGAGGCGCTGAAGCAGGCGAACCTGTATTCGTCGACGGCCGTGATCGTCACGTCGAAGCATGGCCAGTCGCCGACCGATCACACGAAGCTCGTGAAGAACGGCGACACGCTGACGAAGCTGCTCGAAGCGAACAACTATCTCGACCCGAACGGCAACTTCGGCCAGAACAACACGAAGACGGGCAACCTGAACGACGGTTCGGGCCTGGTCGGCACGGGCTTCGTGCAGACCGACGACGTCGGCCTGATCTGGCTGCGCGACCGCAACCAGCGCACGGCCGTGGTGCAGACGCTGAAGGCGAACCTGGGCTGCAATGCGCCGGGGATCTGCGCGGACGGCCCGCAGGCGTACATCCTGTACGGCGCGGCGCTCGCCGAGCGGTTCGGCGATCCGGCCAACGGCCGCACGCCGGACATCGTCGTCCAGCCGAATCCGGGCGTGATCTACACGTCGAGCACGAAGAAGGACGAGGAGCACGGCGGCAACGCGCCGGACGACAGCCACCTCGGCCTGCTCGTGTCGTATCCGGGCCTGCATCGCGCGCGCACGGTGACCGACACGGTCGGCACGAAGCAGGTCGCGCCGACGATCCTCGGGCTGCTCGGTGCCGACCCGCGCCTGCTGCATGCGGTGGTGGCCGAGAATACCGGCGTGCTGCCGGGGCTCGGTATCGGTCGCTGAGCGACGCGACGCCGCAGGACTGCCCGCCGCCGGCCGCGCGGCGGGCGGCCTGTGTGTCGCGTGAGATGCCGCGCGAGGTGCTGCCCGCGTCTACTTCGCGAACAGCACCGGCATCATCTGCAGCGCGCAATCGTGCATGCGCTTGCCGATCGCCTGTACGTCCGGCTCGTCCCGCGCCATGAGCGAATCGCCCGCGCGTTTCATCGCCGCATAACTGCCGTGCATCGCCGCATACAACGGAATCGGCGACGTGGCGCCGGGGCCGGGCCCTTCGAAATAGCCGGTTGCGGCGAGTTCGCCCAGATAGTAGGTGTACAGCGCACCGACGTGGTTCGCCTGCAGCCACCCCATCAGCTGGATACGGCGGTAGACCGACACGAGGTCGTCCTTCGGGCGCGAGCCGAGCGCGACGAAGATCTGCAGCCGCGCGAGCCAGTTGCCCTTGCGCGCGGCCTCGACGAGCGCCGTCCACTGCGCGGGCGTCGTCGAGCCCGGTTCGCGCAGGCTGCTCATGTAGTCGATCACGGCCTGCTGGTCCGGAGCCGGGCCGATCTGGTCGGGCGACCTGCACACGAAGCGGGACACGTCGATGTCGGCATCGCCGAGATTGTCGAGTTCGTGCTTGATCTTGCCGTACACGTCGTCGAGCTGTTTCTGGACGTCGTCCCTCGACCATTCGGCAGGCAGCGGGCCCAGCCACACGAGTTCGTCGTCGTTGGCCGCCGCGGCCGCGCGGTAACGGGCGAGCGCGGCATCGCGGCGCCGGGCGGCCGCGGCCTGCTCGTCGCGCGTGTCGTCGGCCATGCGCTGCGCGACCAGGTTGACGGCGTCGGTCAGTTTCGCGCAGCGGGCGAAGGCGGCGTCGCGGCGCGCCCAGCACGCGTTGTCGACCGTGTAGATCCAGCGGGTGTTGACGGTCTCCAGCACATAGTGCGTCTCGCCCGCCTGCCGTGCGACGGCGGCATGCCCCTTGTCATCGGTCACGCCTTGGGACAGCACCTTGCCGTCGTGCGTGGTCCAGCTGTAGGGCTCGCTGCTCAGCGGTATTTCGCTGCCGCTGTCGCCGGTCAGGTTGATCGCGTAGCGCGTCGTCGGCTTCGTTTCGGCGTGCGCGACGCCGACGGCGGTGAGCGCGGCGAGTGCGACGGCCGCGCAGCGGCGCCGGGCCTTCTTCGGGGGCGTGATGGCGGGCGGCTCGTGGCCGTGGTGTGACGACGGGGTGTTCATTGCCCTCTTTCTCCGTTGTTGTTCTCGTCGTGCTTCGTTCGACGACGCGCGAGTGTAGCAGGCGGGTATCGCGACGAACGGCTTGAATTCTGTCGCCCGTACCGGCATATTCGCCACGCATCACCCGTTCAACGACGCACCGAGAGGTTTGTTCATGCGCCTTCTGCTTGCCCTGCTGCTGCCGTGGTTCCAGTTCTTCACGATCGGCCGCCCGATCGCCGGGATCATCTGCCTGATCCTGCAAATCACGATCATCGGCTGGCTGCCGGCCGCGATCTGGTCGGTGTATGCGCTGAGCCAGTACAAGACCGATCGCAAGATCGAAGCGGCGCTGCGCGGGCAAAAGTAAGCGCCCGGGCGATTCCCCGTATACCGGGCTTCGTCGATCCGGCAGCGGAAGCGGCGAGTTCCGTGCGCGTCGCCGGCTATCCCGGCGGCGCCCCTTCCAGCGCCTCCGCCCGCGCGAACAGCCAGTCGACGAACGTGCGCAGCGACGCATCGCCGCCGTCGCGATACAGGCAGTGAAACGGCGGCCCTTCCAGGTGGACTTCCGGAAACAGTGCGACGAGCCGCCCATGCTCGAGATCGTCGCGCACGACCGCGCGCGGCGCGAGGCACACGCCGAGCCCGCTCGCGGCAGCCTTGGTCATCAGGAAGAACTCGCGATAGAACGGCCCGCGCAGCGTCTCGGTGACGACCGAGCCCGCCTGGTGGAACCAGTATTGCCATGCCTGCGGCAAGCCCGCGTAATGCAGCAGCGGCGCGTTGCGCAGGTCGGCCGGCGTGCGCGCGTCATCGAGCACCGGGTGGCCGGGCGCGCACACCGGCACCGCCACGGTCGCGAGCAGCGGCCGCGACACGAACCCCTTGCGGCGCAGCTCCGGCGTATAGCGGCGGATGACGATGTCGCAGGTTTCGTCGAACTGGTCGCGTTCGGTGTCGGGCGTCGTGACGAGTTGCACGTCGATATCCGGATGCCCGGCCTGGAATGCGGCCAGTTGCGTGAGCAACCATCCATGCGCGAACGACACCGACGTGTTGATCCGCACCGGATGGCCGCCGACCGGTTCGAGCATCTGGCCCGTGGCCTGCGCGAGCCGGCCGAGGCAGCTCGCGACGTCGACGAGGTAATGCCGCGCGCGCGGCGTGAGCCGCAACGAGCGCCCGTCGCGTTCGAACAGCTTCTGCCCGAAGAACGATTCGAGCACGCGGATCTGCTGCGCGACCGCGCTCTGGGTCACGTTCAGTTCGTCGGCGGCGAGGGTGAGGCTCTGCAGGCGGCCGGCAGCTTCGAAGCTGCGCAGCGCATTCAGGGGCGGCAATCGGCGCATCGTGAGATCGCGAAGAAAAGCTACACAGTGGGTCAAAAAATGTCGTTTGTGGCGGCCGGGGCGCCTCCCTATCATGGCGCCGACAGGAGAGAACGCCCCGATGACGATCATATCGCCACCCGACGCCCGGGCAACCGGATTTCGCCACCGTCTTCGCGTCCGGCGCGCGGCACGTCGTGCGACGAACCGCCCGGCCGCGGTGCCGCCCGTGCGCGGCCGCGGCGCGCTGGCGCTCGCCTGTGCCGGACTGTTCGCGGCGCTGACCGGATGCGCGACGAAAGCCGACAACGAGCGGCAGATCGGCAACGGCGGATCGCTGGTGCGCTACAGCTCGAGCCAGACCGAAGTCGACCTGACCGATGCCGAGCAGCAGACGCTGCGCATGCTCAGCGACCGCCGCTATGCGGACGCGACGCAGGCGCGCGCGCTCGACGCGGTGGCCGGCGCGCTGCGCGCACAGGGTTATGCGCCGGTGACGGTCGATCGCGATTCGGGGCTGGTGGAAGCGGGGCGCAGCGGCACGCTGATCCCGAAGTGGCGTCAGCTGCTGCGCGGCGCGCTGAAGGCGCGCATCGGGATGCTGCCGACGAAGCCCGATCATGAACGCGTGGCCGCGATCGTGACGGTTCGGGCGGGGCGGGACGCGCACGTCGCGATCGTGCGGGCGCGATTCGATCGTACGGTGTGGGACAGCGCCGGCGATTCGCGTACCAAGACCGTCATGGAGCCCGAGTACTACCAGGCGTTCTTCGCGGAGGTGGACAAGGCGATGTGCGCGACGAAGTGCGAGCGGTGAGCGGGGTGCGCGCCGGCGCGTGAAAGCGTGAATGCCGGGGAGGAGGATCGCCACGGCGGCGTGCCGGCGGCGACGGTGGCGCGCCGGAGGCGGATTGCGCGGAACGGGCCCGGCATGCGCCCCGGCGTGCAACGCGGAAGGAGCCTACTTCACCGCGAACAGCGTCAGGTTCATGAAGATCTTGAACGCGTAACCGAGCGTGACGGCGCCGATCACGCCGCCGGCCCACAGGACGACGAACCACATCCAGCCGCGCATCCGCGGCCGGGGGGCCGCCGCGGCGGAGTGTTCGGCGGAATCAGTGGTGGTAGTAATGCTGGTCTTCATGGCGCACCTTGCCTCGGAATACCCAGTAACCCATCGTCGTGTAGGCGATGATGATCGGGAGGATAACCGCTGCGCCGACCAGTGTGAAGGTCTGGCTGGAGCGCGGCGCCGCGGCTTCCCAGATCGTCATCGTCTGAGGAATCGCATACGGGAACAGCGTGACGAGCAGGCCGACGTAGCCGAGCAGCACGAGCGCCAGCGCGAGCACGAACGGCGTCATGTCATGCCGGTCGCGCACCGCGCGGCGCATCCATACCGCGCACGCCGCGACCAGGAACGGCACCGGCAGCAGGCGCCAGAACAGCCCCGAATCGAACCAGCGCTGCGCGATGGCCGGATCCTGCAGCGGCGTCCACAGGCTGACGACCGCGATGAAGCCGAGCAGCACGAGCGTCAGCGGCCACACGACGCGATGGAGGCGCCGCTGCAGGTCGCCTTCCGTCTTCGCGACGAGCCAGCAGCAGCCGAGCAGCGCGTAGGTCACGATCAGGCCGAGGCCGGTCAGCAGGCTGAACGGCGTGAGCCAGTCGAAGGCATCGCCCGCGAACACGCCGTCCTTCACGTTGATGCCCTGCAGGAACGCGCCGAGCGCGATCCCCTGGAACAGCGTCGCGCCGGCCGAGCCGCCGATGAACGCCAGATCCCACAGCTGCTTCGTGCGCCGCGCCTTCGCGCGGATCTCGAACGACACGCCGCGGAAGATCAGGCACACCAGCATGAAGATCAGCGGCAGGTACAGCGCCGACAGCACGGTCGAATAGACGACCGGGAACACCGCGAACAGCCCGGCACCGCCGAGCACGAGCCACGTCTCGTTGCCGTCCCACACGGGCGCGACCGTGTTCATCATCAGGTCGCGTTCCTTCTCGTCCGGAAAGAACGGGAAGACGATGCCGATGCCGAGGTCGAAGCCGTCGAGCACGACGTACATGAAGAGCCCCAATGCGATGATCGCGGCCCAGATTACGGTGACGTCCATAGGTTTTCTCGTGTGCGGAATGGGGTGGGCTCAGACGGTCTCGATCAGCTCGTCGACGGCCGACATCGGGCGGCGCGCGGTGTGATCGGGGCGCGTGTCGGGCATGTCGTGTTTCGGGTCGTGCTTCACGTCGGGCAGCGCGGGGCCGGCCTTCATCAGCTTCAGCATGTAGTACACGCCGGTGCCGAACACGAGGAAGTACACGATCACGAACGTCATCATCGACAGGCTGACCTGCTGCACCGACAGCGGCGACACCGCATGCGCGGTGCGCATCACGCCATACACGACCCACGGCTGGCGGCCCGCTTCGGTCGTGACCCAGCCCGCGAGCAGCGACACGAAGCCGGTCGGGCCCATCACGAGCGCGAAGCGCTGGAACCACTTCGATTCATACAGGCTGCCGCGGCGGCGCAGGAGCCACGCGAGCGCGGCGAGGCCGATCATCGCGATGCCGAGGCCGACCATGATCCGGAAGCTCCAGAACACGACCGTCGAGTTCGGGCGGTCTTCCGGCGGGAATTCCTTCAGCCCGCGGATCTCGCCGTCCCAGCTGTGCGTGAGGATCAGGCTGCCGAGGTGCGGCACCTTCACCGCGTAGCGGGTCGTTTCCGCCTTCATGTCCGGGATGCCGAACAGGTTGAGCGCGGTGCCGCCCTTCTCGGTTTCCCACAGCCCTTCGATCGCGGCGATCTTCGCGGGCTGGTGCTTCAGCGTGT
Source organism: Burkholderia sp. ZZQ-2 (assembly GCF_050768715.1). NCBI lineage: Bacteria > Pseudomonadati > Pseudomonadota > Betaproteobacteria > Burkholderiales > Burkholderiaceae > Burkholderia > Burkholderia sp. ZZQ-2. Next base: position 17,163 of record NZ_LDVA01000090.1, read on the forward strand.
TGATGCCGTGCTGGTCGCCGATCACGGCCTGCAGCGGCGCTAGCACGAGCAGCAGCCACAGCGCCATCGAGAACATCTTCTTCACGCCCTTGTCGCGGCGGCCCTTCAGCAGGTGCCATGCGCCCGTCGCGGCCACCACCAGCGCGGCGACGATGAACGCGGCGATCGCCATGTGGAACAGGCGGTACGGGAACGACGGGTTGAAGATGATCGCGAACCAGTCGGTCGGCACGACGCGGCCGTCGACGATCTCGAAGCCCTGCGGCGTCTGCATCCAGCTGTTCGACGCGAGAATCCAGAACGTCGAGATCAGCGTGCCGATCGCGACCATCAGCGTCGCGCCGAAGTGCGCGCGCGGGCTCACGCGGTTCCAGCCGAACAGCATGATGCCGAGGAAGCCGGCCTCGAGGAAGAACGCGGTCATGACCTCGTACATCAGCAGCGGCCCGGTGACGGCGCCGGCGAAGCTCGAGAAGCCCGACCAGTTCGTGCCGAACTGGTAGCTCATCACGACGCCGGAAACGACGCCCATCCCGAACGCGACCGCGAAGATCTTCGACCAGAACAGGCAGAGGGTTTTGTAGTACTGCTTGCCGGTTTTCAGCCAGCGATATTCGAGGACGGCGATGAAGCTGGCGAGGCCGATGCTCAGCGCCGGAAAGACGATGTGAAAGGAGACGGTGAACGCGAATTGCAGGCGGGCCAGATCGAGGGCCGAAAGAGCGGTGTCCATACCAGTTGACCGAGGCTGACGATACCCGCCGGCGGGTGCCGGCGGACCCCGGCGGACGGGCGTCGGGGTTGGCTGGAGTATGGGCCGCGATGTTGCACCGCGAAATGCGCCAACTCGTCGCAGATGTCCAGCCCGGCGCGCGCGATTCCGGGGTAAATCGTTGATTCGTATCAAGAAGGCTGCTTGCGGCGCGCGCGGCCGCGGCGTGGCGGTCTGACGCACGTGCGTCAATATGGCGCGTCGCGTCATCGGAACGGTTCGATCCGGGCGCGAACGCTGCGGGACACCGCACCCCTCGGCGCCCGCGCGCGGCCGAACCGTTGCGGTGCGTTATCGCGTAACGCACCCGCTCGTGCCGGCGGGCCGCGGGTGATGGGGTCTGTCACATCGGTAACGCCGCGCAACATTGGCGCGTGCGCCCGTAATGGATGACGGATCGCGCGCGGCGTAGCGTTCGGTATGTCGGGTTCGCATCGACGAACCGCCAGCCGGAGAACGTGACGTGAATGGATTGAAGCTCGCACTGGGCGCGGTGGCCGCAGTGGCGATCGCGACGGGCGGCGTGGCGCATGCCGCCCGGGTCGGGGTCTATGTCGGCCCCGGCTACCCGTATTACTACCCCGTCGTCCCTGCGCCTTATTACTACCCGCCGCCCGTCGTCGCGGTACCCGTCGACCCGGGGCCGCCGCCCGAGTACGTCGAGAAAGGTCAGCCGCAGGACGACGGCGACGCGAACGTCTGGTACTACTGCGACGCGTCGAAGCATTACTACCCGCATGTGAAGACCTGCAAGTCGGGCTGGCGATCGGTGCCGGCACGGCCTCAGTGACGGAGGCGCGACGATGAAATCCCTGTTTCGACCACTGCGCGTGCCGGCCGCGCTGGCGCTGGCCGGCCTGCTCGGCGCGTGCGCGTACATGCCGACCGGGCCGAGCGTGATGGCGCTGCCCGGCACCGGCAAGTCGTTCGACCAGTTCCGTGCCGACGATGCGAACTGCCGTCAATACGCGTTCGAGCAATCGGGCGGCGTGAGTGCCGG
>NZ_LDVA01000091.1:0-24324 GCF_050768715.1 Burkholderia sp. ZZQ-2
CGAGCCTTCCGACACGGAATCGCCCACCTTGACCTTGATTTCCTTCACGACGCCGCCTACCGGGCTCGGCACGTCCATCGTCGCCTTGTCCGACTCGAGCGTGACGAGCGACTGCTCCGGCTCGACCGTGTCGCCGACCTTCACGCCGATCTCGATCACCGGCACGTCCTTGTAATCGCCGATATCCGGCACCTTCACTTCGATCGCTTGACTCATCTGTTTCTGTCTCCATGGCCGTGCGCGCTTCTCGCGGAAGCGGCGCGCGGCATCACACGGCGTGTGCGTTAAACGGTCATCGGGTTGGGCTTCGACGGATCGAGGTTGTACTTGGCGATCGCGTCCGCGACCACCTTGCGCTCGATCGTGCCCTCGTCGGCCAGCGCGTTGAGCGCGGCGACGGTGACCCAGTGACGGTCGACTTCGAAGAAGTGACGCAGCTTCTCGCGGGTATCCGAGCGGCCGAAACCGTCGGTGCCCAGCACGACGAAGCGGCGATCGATCTGGCCGCGGATCTGGTCGACCAGCGCGCGGACGTAGTCGGTCGACGCGATGACCGGGCCCTGCGTGTCCTTCAGGCACTTCTGCACGTGCGACAGGCGACGCTCCTCGGTCGGATGGAGCAGGTTCCAGCGCTCGACCTGGTGGCCTTCACGCGCCAGCTCGGTGAAGCTCGGCACGCTCCACAGGTCGGCGGCGACGCCCCAGTCGTTCTTCAGCAGGTCGGCGGCAGCGATCACTTCGTTGAAGATCGTGCCCGCGCCGAGCAGCTGAACGCGCGGCGCCTTCTTGTCGGCGTCGGCCTTCTTGAACGAGTACATGCCCTTGATGATGTCGGCCGCCACGTGCTCGCCCTGCGGAATCGCCGGGTGCTCGTAGTTCTCGTTCATCACCGTGATGTAGTAGTACACGTCTTCCTGGTCCTGCACCATGCGGCGCAGGCCGTCCTGGACGATCACCGCGAGCTCGTAGCCGAAGGTCGGGTCGTAGCTCACGCAGTTCGGCACCGATGCCGCCCACAGGAGCGAGTGACCGTCTTCGTGCTGCAGGCCTTCGCCGTTCAGCGTCGTGCGGCCCGCGGTACCGCCGAGCAGGAAGCCGCGCGAACGCATGTCGCCCGCGGCCCATGCCAGGTCGCCGATCCGCTGGAAGCCGAACATCGAATAGAAGATGTAGAACGGCACCATGATCTCGCCGTGCGTCGAATACGACGTCGCCGCCGCGATCCAGTCGCACATGCCGCCCGCTTCGTTGATGCCTTCCTGCAGGATCTGGCCGGTCTCCGATTCCTTGTAGAACATCAGCTGGTCGGAATCTTCAGGCACGTACTTCTGGCCCTGCTGGTTCCAGATACCGATCTGGCGGAACAGGCCTTCCATGCCGAACGTACGCGATTCGTCCGGGACGATCGGCACGACGCGCTTGCCGAGCGCCTTGTCCTTCAGCAGGATGTTCAGGATCCGCACGAACGCCATCGTCGTCGAGATCTCGCGGCCCTCGCCCGTGCCCTTCAGCAACGGTTCGAACGCGTCGAGCGCCGGCACCGGCAGCGACGTCGCCTTCTCGCGGCGATGCGGCAGGTAGCCGCCGAGATCCATGCGCTGCTTGCGCATGTATTCGAGTTCCTTCGAGCCTTCCTCGAACTTCAGGTACGGCACGTCGGCGATCTGCTCGTCGGTGATCGGCAGGCGGAACTGGTCACGGAACTTCTTCAGTTGCTCGACCGGCAGCTTCTTCTGCTGGTGCGTGATGTTCATCGCCTGGCCCGATTCGCCCATCCCGTAGCCCTTGATGGTCTTCGCGAGAATGACGGTCGGCGCACCCTTCGTGTTCGTGGCTTCGTGGAAAGCCGCGTAGATCTTGTGCGGATCGTGGCCGCCGCGGTTCAGCGCCCAGATGTCGTCGTCGGACCAGTCGGCGACGAGCGCCTTCAGTTCAGGCGTGTTGAAGAAGTGCTCGCGCACGAACGCGCCCGACTCCGACTTGTACGTCTGGTACTCGCCGTCGACGACTTCCATCATGCGGCGCATCAGCGCGCCCGTCTTGTCGCGTGCGAACAGCGCATCCCAGCGGCTGCCCCAGATGACCTTGATCACGTTCCAGCCGGCACCGCGGAATTCCGATTCCAGTTCCTGGATGATCTTGCCGTTGCCGCGCACCGGGCCGTCGAGACGCTGCAGGTTGCAGTTGATCACGAACACGAGGTTGTCGAGCTTTTCGCGGCTCGCCATCCCGATCGCGCCGAGCGATTCCGGCTCGTCCGTCTCGCCGTCGCCGAGGAATGCCCATACCTTGCGGCCTTCCGTCTTCGCGATGCCGCGCGCTTCCAGATACTTCATGAAACGTGCCTGGTAGATCGCCATGATCGGGCCGAGGCCCATCGACACGGTCGGGAACTGCCAGAAGTCCGGCATCAGCCACGGGTGCGGGTACGACGAAATGCCGTTGCCGTCGACTTCCTGGCGGAAGTTGTCGAGCTGCTCTTCCTTCAGGCGGCCGAGCAGGAATGCGCGCGAGTAGACGCCCGGCGACGAGTGGCCCTGCACGAACACGAGATCGCCGCCGTGCTGCTCGGACGCTGCGTGCCAGAAATGGTTGTAGCCGACGTCATAGAGCGTCGCGGCCGACGCGAACGACGCGATGTGGCCGCCGACGTTCGTGTCCTTGCCTGCACGCAGCACCATCGCCAGCGCGTTCCAGCGCGTGTACGAACGGATGCGGTGCTCGATGTCCTGGTCGCCAGGGATCTTCGCCTGGGCTTCGACCGGGATCGTGTTGATGTACGGGGTATTGGCGGAGAACGGCAGGTGTTCGCCGTGCATGCGGGCGAACTCGATCTGCTTTTCGATCAGGTAATGCGCGCGGCCGGTGCCCACGGAGGAGATCACGCCATCGAGCGACTCCAGCCACTCGACGGTTTCTTGCGGGTCGTCGTCACGTTCGGCGGCGACATATTTCATCACTTCGTTCGGTACAGCGGACATTCTCGTCTCCTGGGTCCTGGAATGTGAGGATCGCTCTCGTGCAGACGACGCGACGCGACCGGCTGCGGGCAAGCTCCAGCGGATTGTAATGAGCGTGCGCGGGCCTGCGCAACAAAATTTTCGAATAGTGAGATCTTTTCTCGCAATGCGGAATATTGCTGCGCTGCACCCATATTTCGGGGCTCTCCGGCGCGTCCCGGCGAAACAAATCCGTTTCCGTTCAACATATCCGGTATAGGTTTTCCATGTATTGCGCTGCGCTACAATCCTGCCATGTTGACCGATCGGCTTTTCGCACGCTCGGCGCGACCGTCGGGCCCGCCGGCGGAGTCGCAGCCGTCCCGTTGGCACCACGGACCGTGGTGGTCCAATTCCTATTTGCTGACGCCACTGCTGTCGATCCTCGTGTTCCTGGTGGTGATGAGCCTCATCCTGTGGAGCCTCAACCGCCGCGAACAGCAGCAGCAGGAAGACACCCTCTTCCGGAACGTCGCGTGGGCGCAGCAGCAGATCCGCCTGTCGATGACGGGCGCGCAGGAACAGCTCCAGGCACTGTCGCGCGACCTCGCATCCGGCCGCCTCGACCAGAACGCGTTCCAGATGGCCGTCGCGGACGTGATGCAGACGCACCCGGAAATCCTCTACCTGAACTGGTACACGTCGCCCGGCGTACAGCGCTGGCCGACCGTGCATCCGCCGCTGCTCGGCCAGCGGCTCGCGAAGCCCGGCGAAGCGCAGATGCAGGACGCCGTGCGCGGCGCATACGACGAGGCGCGCAGCACGCGCCGCCAGGCCTATTCGCCGCTGATCTACGACGACTTCGGCAACGGCTTCATCACGCTGCAGACGCCCGTCATGCGCGGCGACCGCGAGTACCTCGGCTCGATCGCCGCGGTGTTCTCGGTCGAAGGCATCCTGAAGCACGACATCCCGCAGGAACTGTCGTCGAAGTACAAGATCTCGATCACCGACGCGAACAACCGCGAGCTGTCGTCCACGTCGACGCGCCCGCGCCTGCCGCGCGACTCGCACTACGACCTGCCGCTCGATCCGCCCGGCCAGGGGCTGACCGTGCGCGTGTACGCATTCCCGCAGCTCACGAACCTCACCAACAACACGCTCGTGTGGCTCGTGGCGGGCCTGTCGTGCTTCGTGCTGTGGAGCCTCTGGAGCCTGTGGAAGCACACGCGCCAGCGCTTCGAGGCGCAGCAGGCGCTGTACGCGGAAGCGTTCTTCCGCCGCGCGATGGAGAATTCGGTGCTGATCGGCATGCGCGTGCTCGACATGCACGGCCGCATCACGCACGTGAACCCCGCGTTCTGCCGGATGACGGGCTGGGACGAAACCGACCTCGTCGGCAAGGTCGCGCCGTTCCCGTACTGGCCGCGCGACGCTTACCCGGAAATGCAGCGCCAGCTCGACATGACGCTGCGCGGCAAGGCGCCGAGCTCGGGCTTCGAGCTGCGCGTGCGGCGCAAGAACGGCACGCTGTTCCATGCGCGCCTGTACGTGTCGCCGCTGATCGACAGTTCGGGCCGCCAGACCGGCTGGATGTCGTCGATGACCGACATCACCGAGCCGAAGCGTGCACGCGAGGAACTCGCGGCCGCGCACGAGCGCTTCACGACGGTGCTCGAAAGCCTCGACGCCGCGGTGTCGGTGCTGGCCGCCGACGAAGCCGAGCTGCTGTTCGCGAACCGCTATTACCGCCACCTGTTCGGCATTCGTCCGGACGGCCATCTCGAGCTGTCGGGCGGCGGCTTCGACCGCGCGCAGGCATCGTCCGACTCGATCGACATGGTCGACGCGTTCGCGGGCCTGCCGGCCGCCGCGCTGACGAGCAGCACCGCCGATGCGCAGGAGGTGTACGTCGAGAGCATCCAGAAGTGGTTCGAGGTGCGCCGCCAGTACATACAGTGGGTCGACGGCCACCTCGCGCAGATGCAGATCGCGACCGACATCACGACCCGCAAGAAGGCGCAGGAGCTCGCGCACCAGCAGGAAGAGAAGCTGCAGTTCACGAGCCGATTGATGACGATGGGTGAAATGGCGTCGTCGATTGCTCACGAATTGAATCAGCCGCTCGCCGCGATCAACAACTACTGCTCGGGAACGCTTGCGCTCGTGAAGAGCGGCCGCGGCACGCCCGAGACGCTGCAGCCCGCGCTGGAAAAGACCGCGCAGCAGGCGCTGCGCGCCGGGATGATCGTCAAGCGGATCCGCGAATTCGTGAAGCGCAGCGAACCGAAGCGCCAGCCGGCCCGGGTCGCGGACATCGTCGCCGACGCGGTCGGGCTCGCTGAAATCGAGGCCAGGAAGCGCAGGATCCGGATCGTCACGGAAATCCTCGCAAGAATGCCTATTATTTATGTCGACCCCGTGCTGATCGAGCAGGTGCTCGTGAACCTGATGAAGAACGCGGCCGAGGCGATGGCCGACGTGAAGCCGGCGTCGGCGGACGGCGTGATCCGCGTCATCGCCGACATCGAGGCGGGATTCGTCGACATCCGCGTGATCGACCAGGGCCCGGGCGTCGACGAAGCGACCGCCGAGCGCCTGTTCGAACCGTTTTACAGCACCAAGTCCGATGGCATGGGCATGGGGCTGAACATCTGCCGTTCGATCATCGAATCGCATCGGGGGCGTCTGTGGGTGGTCAACAACGTCGAGCCGGATGGCCGCATTTCCGGCGCGACGTTCCACTGCAGCCTGCCCATTGGGGAACCCGCTGATCTCGGCCAAGGGGGGCGCGAGGCATCGGCATCACATACCGTTACGGGAGAACTATGAATAGCCCTGTCACCACCACTCAGGAAACCGTCTTCGTCGTCGACGACGACGAGGCCGTACGGGACTCGCTGCGCTGGCTGCTGGAGGCGAACGGCTATCGCGTGCAATGCTTCTCGAGCGCCGAGCAGTTCCTCGATGCGTACCAGCCGGCGCAGCAGGCCGGCCAGATCGCGTGCCTGATCCTCGACGTGCGGATGTCGGGCATGAGCGGTCTCGAGCTGCAGGAGCGCCTGATCGCCGACAATGCCGCGCTGCCGATCATCTTCGTCACGGGTCACGGCGACGTGCCGATGGCCGTGTCGACGATGAAAAAGGGTGCGATGGACTTTATCGAGAAACCGTTCGACGAAGCCGAGCTGCGCAAGCTCGTCGAGCGGATGCTCGACAAGGCCCGAAGCGAAAGCAAGAGCGTCCAGGAGCAGCGTGCCGCGAGCGAACGCCTGTCGAAGCTGACCGCGCGCGAGCAGCAGGTGCTCGAACGGATCATCGCGGGCCGCCTGAACAAGCAGATCGCCGACGATCTCGGCATCAGCATCAAGACGGTCGAAGCGCACCGCGCGAACATCATGGAAAAGCTCAACGTCAATACGGTGGCGGACCTGCTGCGCCTCGCGCTGTCGAAGAAGCAGGCCTGAGCGTCGCACGCGGCTCCGGGCAGCCCTGCCCGGCCGGCCGCACATCGGACACTACCGCGCCGCGCGATGCGGCCCACTCGCGCGGCATCCCGGCGCTTCCTCCCGGAGCGCCGGCACCGGCGCCATGACGCTTTCCTTGTATTCACTGTCGGACGACGGCAGGCGACCGGTATAATTGCGTGCTTTGCTGCGGCGCTTCGCGTGCCGCACGCCCGCATTCCAACTTCCCGGCAGGACCACCACCATGACAGCCCTCCTCATCGACGGCAACGCCCTCTCGAAGACCTTGCGCGCGCAGGCCGCCGAACGCGCCGCCGCCCTGACCGCACGCGGCCACCAGCCCGGTCTCGCGGTGATCCTCGTCGGCGCCAACCCGGCGAGCGAAGTCTACGTGCGCAACAAGATCAAGGCGTGCGAGGACAACGGCTTCTTCTCGCTGAAGGATGCGTACCCGGCCACGCTGTCGGAAGCCGACCTGCTCGCGCGCATCGACGAGCTGAACCGCGACCCGAAGATCCACGGCATCCTCGTCCAGCTGCCGCTGCCCGCGCACATCGACAGCCACAAGGTGATCGAGGCGATCGCGCCGGAGAAGGACGTCGACGGCTTCCACATCGCGAACGCCGGCGCGCTGATGACCGGCAAGCCGCTGTTCCGGCCGTGCACGCCGTACGGCGTGATGAAGATGTTCGAGGCGCACGGCATCGCGCTGCAGGGTGCGAACGCGGTCGTGATCGGCCGCTCGAACATCGTCGGCAAGCCGATGGCGATGATGCTGCTCGACGCCGGCGCGACCGTGACGATCTGCCATAGCAAGACGCGTGACCTCGCCGCGCATACGCGGCAGGCCGATGTCGTGGTCGCCGCGGTCGGCAAGCGCAACATCCTGACCGCCGACATGGTGAAGCCCGGCGCGACGGTGATCGACGTCGGCATGAACCGCGACGATGCGGGCAAGCTGTGCGGCGACGTCGACTTCGCGGGCGTGAAGGAAGTGGCCGGCCACATCACGCCGGTGCCGGGCGGCGTCGGCCCGATGACCATCACGATGCTGCTGATCAACACGATCGAAGCCGCCGAGCGCGCGGCCGACGCAGCCGCCTGACCCTGCCCGTTCAGCCGGCGTGCGGTTCCGCGCGCCGGCGCCTCGCCGGCCGCGCCTCGCCGGCCGCACCTTGCCGGCTGCCCCATCCCGCATTCGACCCCGCGCCAATCGCGTCGTTAGAAACTAACGATTGGAAAGCGCGCGATGCGCCCCAATAATGTCGATATCGGGCGCCGCGCTGCCGTGCGCGCCTTACCCTTTTCACTCCGGTTCATCCGGCAACAGACAGGGAGTCTTATGTCCGCCAGCGCCAACACCAACCCGCTTCTCGACTTCTCGGGCCTGCCCCGCTTCGGCGAGATCCGCCCGGAACACGTGACGCCCGCGCTCGACACGCTGCTCGATGCCGCCAACCGCGCGGTCGAGACGGCGAGCGCCGCCGCGACGCCGGCAACCTGGGCGGATGTCGTCGAGACGGTCGAGCACGCGACGGAGCCGCTCGGTCGCGCGTGGGGCATCGTCGGCCACCTGAACGCGGTCGCCGATACGCCCGAATTGCGGGCCGCCTACGGCGAAAACCTGCCGCGCGTGACCGAATTCTGGTCGAGCGTCGGCCAGAACCTCGCGCTGTACGAGAAGTACAAGGCGATCGCCGCGAGTGCCGAATACGCAACGCTGTCCACCGAACGCAAAAAGATTCTCGACAACGCGCTGCGCGATTTCCGCCTGTCGGGCGCCGAGCTGCCCGAGGACCAGAAGCCGCGCTTCGCCGAACTGCAGGAACAGCAGGCCGCGCTGTCGAAGGCCTTCTCCGATCACGTGCTCGACGCGACCAACGCGTACGCGTACATCGTGCAGGACGACGCCGAACTGGCCGGCCTGCCCGGCGACGCGATCGAGGCCGCCCGCGAAGCCGCGCAGAAGGACGGCAAGGAAGGCTGGAAATTCACGCTGCACTTCCCGTCGTACTTCCCGGTGCTGCAATACGCCGACAACCGCGCGCTGCGCGAGACGCTCTACCGCGCCTATGCGACGCGCGCGTCGGAACTCGGGCCGCAGTACGGCGACGGCAAGGCCGAATGGGACAACACGGCGATCGTCGCCGATGCGCTGAAGCTGCGCCGCGAAGAGGCGCAGATGCTCGGCTACCGCAACTTCGCCGAAGTGTCGCTCGCGCCGAAGATGGCCGAATCGCCCCAGCAGGTGATCGCGTTCCTCGAGGATCTCGCGACGCGCGCACGCCCGCACGCGGACAAGGACTGGGACGAGCTGCGCACGTTCGCCGCGAAGGAACTCGGCCTCGCCGAGCTCGCGCCGTGGGACGTCGCATACGCGGCCGAGAAGCTGCGCCAGCAGCGCTACGCGTTCTCGGAAAACGAGGTCAAGCAGTACTTCCCGGAGCCGGCCGCGCTGAAGGGCCTGTTCACCGTCACCGAGACGCTGTTCGGCGTCCAGATCAAGCCGGACGATGCGCCGGTGTGGCACAAGGACGTGCGCTTCTTCCGCGTCGAAAACCGCGACGGCTCGCTCGTCGCGCAGTTCTATCTCGACCTGTACGCGCGCGAAGGCAAGCGCGGCGGCGCGTGGATGGACGACGCGCGTTCGCGCGCGAAGCGCGGCAGCACCGTGCAGACGCCGGTCGCGTACCTGACCTGCAACTTCTCGGCACCGGTCGGCGGCAAGCCCGCATGCTTCACGCACGACGAAGTCATCACGCTGTTCCATGAATTCGGCCACGGGCTGCACCACATGCTCACGCGCGTCGACGAGCTCGGCGTGTCGGGCATCAACGGCGTCGAATGGGATGCCGTCGAGCTGCCGTCGCAGTTCATGGAAAACTTCTGCTGGGAATGGGACGTGCTGTCGTCGATGTCGTCGCACGTCGATACGGGCGCCGCGCTGCCGCGCGAGCTGTTCGACAAGATGATCGCCGCGAAGAACTTCCAGAGCGGGCTCGGCACGCTGCGCCAGATCGTGTTCTCGATGTTCGACATGCTGCTGCACGTCGACTTCGACCCGGCCGGCGCCACCGGCGTGACCGCATTCGCGCGCGAGATCAACGAACGCTATCACGTGATCCCGCAAGCCGCGTTCTCGCGCTGGCCGAACACGTTCAGCCACATCTTCGCGGGCGGCTACGCGGCCGGCTACTACAGCTACAAGTGGGCCGAGGTGCTGTCGGCCGATGCGTACGCGGCGTTCGAGGAAGCGGCCGCCGCGAGCGGCAGCGTGCTCGACGCGGCGACCGGCACGCGCTATCGCCGCGAAATCCTCGAGGTCGGCGGCAGCCGCCCGGCGATGGATTCGTTCAAGGCGTTCCGCGGCCGCGAACCGCAGATCGATGCGCTGCTGCGCCACAACGGGATGGCCGCACCCGCGCACTGAGCGCCCGCTGTCCGGCTCGTCCGGCTGCATCGAAAGGCACCGCCGCGGCGGTGCCTTTTTTTCATGGCGCCGGGAGTTCGCCGGCTGCGTCGTCGGCGTTACCGGCTTCGTCGTCGAACAGCGAGAACTGCCCGTGGCGCTCGGCGGTATCCTCGTCGATGCGCACGCCGACGCCGAGCAGCCGCACCGCCTGCGCACGCCGTTGCAGCCCCTTCGCGAGCAGCGTGACGGCCGTATCCGCATGCGTCGCGTCGGCCACGCACTCGACCGTCGTCCGCTGGAAATCGGCGAAGCGGATCTTCACGTACAGCTTGCGGATCGACCGCGCGGCACCCGCCCGTGCGATACGCGCGTCGAGCTGCACGACGAGGCGGCGGATTTCTGCCGCGCACTGCTCGAGCGTCGTCAGATCGGTGACGTAGGTCGTCTCGACGCTGACCGACTTGCGCTCCTGGTCGGCCTGCACCGGCCGCTCGTCGATCCCGCGCGACAATTCGTACAGCCGCCGCCCGAACGCGCCGAATTCGCGGTGCAGGTCGATCAGCGGCCAGTCGCGCAATTGCGCGCAGGTCTGGATGCCGAGCCGGTCGAGCCGCGAGGCCGTCACCTTGCCGACGCCGTGCAGCTTGCGCACCGGCAGCGCCGCGACGAACGCGTCGATCTCGTGCGGCCGCACGACGAACAGCCCGTCGGGCTTGTTCCAGTCGGACGCGATCTTCGCGATGAACTTGTTCGGCGCGACGCCGGCCGACACGGTCACGCCGACCGTATCGTGCACGCGCTGACGGATCTCCCGCGCAATCAGCGTCGCACTCCCCTGGCACCGCTCCGACCCGCTGACGTCGAGGTACGCCTCGTCGAGCGACAGCGGCTCGACGTCGGGCGTGTAGTCGCGATAGATCGCCATGATCTGCCGCGATGCCGCGCGGTACTTGTCCATCGCGGACGGCAGGATCAGCAGGTCCGGACACTTGCGCATCGCCAGCGCCGACGACATCGCCGAATGCACGCCGTAGCGCCGCGCCTCGTAGTTGCAGGTCGCGATCACGCCGCGCTGGTCGGGCCGGCCGCCGACCGCGAGCGGCCGGTTGCGCAGCGACGGGTCGTCGCGCATCTCGACCGACGCGTAGAAGCAGTCGCAATCGCAATGAATGATCTTGCGCATGCGCGGCAGCACGTCGCCCGGCGGCGGCGCGTGCAGATCGGCAGGCGGAATGATGGTCGGGTTCACGGTGCCGATACTGTACAAAAACACAGTGCCGGTTTCAACTGTCGCGTGCGGTCGCGCCCGGCTGTGCCGTACCGGCCCGCTTTGCGCGGATCGTACCGGCCGGCGCGGGCAGCGGCGCCTATACTCGTCTGCCGCAATACACGAAACGCAAAGGTGACGGATGAAGACGATCGGACTGATCGGCGGGATGAGCTGGGAATCGTCGGCCGAGTACTACCGGATGATCAATCGCCATTCGAAGGCGCTGCACGGCGGACATCACAACGCGAAAAGCGTGCTGGTCACGGTCGATTTCGCGGAGATCGAAGCACTGCAGCGCACGCACGACTGGGCCGCGCTCGGCGAGCGGATGGCGAGCGCCGCGCGGCAGCTCGAAGCGGCCGGCGCCGATCTTGTCGTGCTGACGACCAATACGATGCATCGCGTCCACGCCGCGATCGAAGCCGCGGTGACGCTGCCGTTCCTGCACATCGCCGATCCGACCGGCGCCGCGCTGCGCGATGCGGGCATCGAGCGCGTCGCGCTGCTGGGCACGCGCTACACGATGGAGTTGCCGTTCTACGCGGAGCGGTTGCGCGACAGGTTCGGCATGGAGGTGCTCGTGCCGGACGAACGCGGGCGCGACGACGTGCACCGGATCATCTACGACGAGCTGTGCCACGGCATCATCGCGCCGGAATCGCGCGCAACGTACGTGACGATCATCGAGGAACTGGCGACGCGCGGCGCCCAGGCGGTGATCCTCGGTTGCACGGAAATCACGCTGCTGATCGGCGCGGACGACTCGCCGCTGCCGGTGTTCGATACGACCGCGCTGCATGCGAAGGCGGCGGTCGAGTGGGCGGCACGATAGCGGCGCCGCGCGCAGAAAACAAAAAACCCGGCATGGAGCCGGGTTCTTGTCGACGAAGCGCGCATCGGTCATATGCGCTGCACATCGTCTGGTGTGCTTGGTTGCGGGGGTAGGATTTGAACCTACGACCTTCGGGTTATGAGCCCGACGAGCTGCCAGACTGCTCCACCCCGCGTCAGAGAAGTAAATTATAGGGTGAGGAAGTACTCACGTCAATACTTTTGTCACAATTTCTTCCCGATTCCCCGTGACGGCGGTGCGAGGCACCGCCCCCGCCCCGCACGACGGGCGCGTTCGCACCGCGTGCTCGCGGTAAGATGGCGGCCTTCGCATTTACCCCGCACGCACACTCCCGTTCATGAAAATCGCCACCTGGAACGTCAACTCGCTCAACGTCCGCAAACAGCACGTACTCGACTGGCTCGCGCAAAGCGGCACCGACGTGCTGTGCCTGCAGGAACTGAAGCTGCCGGACGAGAAATTCCCGCGCGCCGATCTTGAAGCCGCCGGCTACCGCAGCTGGTTCACGGGCCAGAAGACCTACAACGGCGTCGCGATCCTCGCGCGCGACACGCTGTCCGTCGACGAATCGGACGTCGTGCGCAACATTCCGGGCTTCGACGATCCCCAGCAGCGCGTGATCGCCGCGACGGTCGACGGCGTGCGCATCGTGTCCGCGTATTTCCCGAACGGCCAGGCGCCCGACTCGGACAAGTTCGTCTACAAGATGCAATGGCTCGACGCGCTGCAGGCGTGGCTGCGCACCGAGCTGCAGCGCTACCCGAAGCTCGCGCTGCTCGGCGACTACAACATCGCGCCGGAAGACCGCGACGTGCACGACCCCGCGAAATGGGAAGGCCAGAACCTCGTGTCGCCGCAGGAGCGCGCCCACTTCGCGCAACTGATCGAACTCGGCTTCGTCGATGCGTTCCGCCGCTTCGAACAGCCGGAGAAGACCTTCACGTGGTGGGACTACCGGATGATGGCGTTCCGCCGCAACGCGGGGCTGCGCATCGACCACGTGCTGCTGTCGCCGGCGCTCGCGCAAACCTGCACGTCGTGCGAGGTCGATCGCACGCCGCGCACGTGGGAACAGCCGTCCGACCACACGCCCGTGGTCGCGGTCGTCGGCTGACCGGGCAGCCCGCGCGCGTTCAGCGCCGCGCGGGCGCCGGCCCGAGATGGGCCCACAGGAACCCGAATTCCGCCGCGTCGGCTTCCGCGCGTTCCAGATCGTCGGCGCTGCCGTGGCCGCCGTCGGTGTTCTCCCAATACCACACCCGTTCGTGACCGAGCGCATGCATGCGCGCGGCCATCTTGCGCGCATGCGCGGGATGCACGCGGTCGTCGCGCGTCGACGTCGTCAGCAGTAACGGCGGATACGCGACGCCTTCACGCACGCGGTGATACGGCGAATACGCGGCCAGCGCCGCACCCTCGTGCGGATCGTCCGGGTCGCCGTATTCGTCGAGCCACGCGGCGCCCGCGTGCAGCTTCGGATAGCGCCGCATGTCGAGCAGCGGCACGCGGCAGAGCACCGCGCCGAACAGCTCCGGCCGCTGCACCATGCACGCGGCAACCAGCAGCCCGCCGTTGCTGCCGCCCTCGATGCCGAGCTGCGCGGCGCTCGTCACGCCGGTCGCGGCCAGGTCCTCGGCCACCGCGATGAAATCGTCGAACGAGCGCTGGCGGTGTTCGCGCTGCGCGTCGACGTGCCAGCGCGGCCCGAACTCGCCGCCGCCGCGGATGTGCGCGAACGCCATCACGCCGCCGCGCTCGAGCCACCCGATGCCGAACGCGTCGCTGTAGCCCGGCAGGTTCGGGATCGCAAAACCGCCGTAGCCCGACAACAAACACGGCCGCGCGACGCGCGTGGCGCCTTCGCCCGGATCGAGTGCATCGCGCGGCCCGATCAGCGTGTACGGCACCATCGTGCCGTCTTGCGAGCGCGCGCTCGCGCGGCGCACGACGAGCCCCGTCGCGTCGAACTGCACCGGCGGCCGGTCGAGCAGCACGCGGCGCGACGACGCATCGTCCGCGCGGTCGGCCAGATCCGCCAGCCAGCATTCGGGCGGATCGAGATAGGTGTCGACGTCGACGTACACCTCGTCGTTCAGCGTCGCCTCGACGGGCTCGACGTCGATCTGCGCGTCGCCCGCCCACTCGAACGGCCGCGCATCCCATGTCCACGTACCGTCGTCGACCTGTCGCGGTTGCCACAGCAGCGTGCGGTTGTGCACGTCGTCGAGCCAGCTCGCGATCAGCGTCGTGCGCGTGTGCGTCCACGTGCACGCGGACGTCGTCGGCTGCGGCGCGAACAGTGTCGTGAGTTCACGCGACCCGGCCAGGAACGCCTGCTCGCGGATCGCCAGCAGCGAGCCGCCCGCATGGCGCACGCCGCCGCAATCCCAGTCGAGGCGCGGCTCCAGCATGAGCCAGCCTTCCCAGAACCCGACCTCGACATGGGGCGGCACGTCGTAGCGCGCCCACTCGCCCGCATCGGTCAGCCGGTACGCATGCGCGTCGAAGAAGTCGACGCTGCGCCACGCGACGTGGCGGTTGTCGATCGGATCGAACCCCGCGCCCGCGCTGATGTCGTCGGGTTCGCCGCTGAAGACGACCGGCGCATCGGCAAGCGCGGTGCCGCGCACCCAGCGCCGCGCTTCATACGGATAGCCGGCCGCGGTGGCATGCGCGTCGCCGCGATCCCAGCTCACGTAGACGGTATCGCGATCGATCCAGCCGACCGTGTGATGCCCCGGCTCGTCGATCGTGAAGCCGCCGTCGACGAAACGACGTTCGACGAGATCGAATTCGCGCACGACGACCGCGTCGGCACCGCCCGGCGACAGCGACAGCAGCGCGCGATCGCCGTCCGGGTACAGGATCGCATCCTGCTCGAACACCCACGATTCGCCCTCCTCCGCGCCGAGCGCATCGACGTCGAGCAGCGTTTCCCACGCCGGCCGGCCTGCACGCCAGTCGTCCCAGCGCGTGCGGCGCCACAGCCCCTTCGGATGGAGATCGTCCTGCCACAGGTCGTAGGCCCAGTCGCGCCAGCGGGTTGGAATCACCGGGCGTTCGCGCGGCAGGTACGCTTTCGCGAGGCGCGCCGTGAGCGCGCGATAGGCATCGTCGTCACGCAGCGCGGCGCGCGTGCGCGCGTTCTGCTCGTCGACCCACGTGCGGGCGCGCTTGCTGTCGAGCGCTTCGAGGAAACGGAACGGGTCGGCCCCGGCGGGCCAGCGGAAGGAATCGGACATTGCGGATGGGCGGAATGGCAAACGGCGTGCAAACCGCGATTATGTCCGATCGCGGCATGCGCGATGCCCGCGCATGCCGCAATTCGTGCTCAGGGCTCCAGATGGAGTTCCTGGATCTTGCGCGTGATCGTGTTGCGGCCGATGCCGAGGCGCTCCGCGGCCTCGACCTTGCGACCGCGCGTGAAGTCGAGCGCCTCGCGGATCACGGCCGCCTCGAAGCGGCGTGCGAGTTCGTCCATCACGTCGGCCGAATTCTCGCGCAACAGCCGTGCAACCTCGGTGCGCAAACCATGCTCCCACACCGGATAGCCGGCCGGCGCGCTGCCGTTCGGCGCGGCCGCGACAGGCGCGGACGCCACCGGCGCCGTGCCCGTCACCGGTGCCGAGAGTGCCGTATCGCCACCACCGACGTGCGTGCCCGCACCTTCGCCTGCAGCGACGACCGGCGCGCCGGCCGGCACGAGGTCGGGCGGCAGGTCCTTGATCTCGACCGTCTGCGCGGGCGCCATCACGGTCAGCCAGTTCGCGAGGTTCTCGAGCTGGCGCACGTTGCCGGGAAACGCGAGCGACGTCAGGTAGGCCAGCGCCTCGTCGGACACGCGTTTCGGCTCGACGCCGAGATCGCGCGCGCTCTTCTGCAGGAAGTGGCGCGTGAGCAGCGCGATGTCCTCGCTGCGCTCGCGCAGCGGCGGCAGCCGCAGCCGGATCACGTTGAGCCGGTGGTAAAGGTCTTCGCGGAACAGGCCCTGCCGCACGCGCGATTCGAGGTTCTGGTGCGTCGCGGCGATCACGCGCACGTTCGCGCGCAGCGGGTTGTGCCCGCCGACCCGATAGAACTGCCCGTCCGACAGCACGCGCAACAGGCGCGTCTGCAGGTCGAACGGCATGTCGCCGATTTCGTCGAGGAACAGCGTGCCGTTCTCGGCCTGCTCGAAGCGGCCCTGCCGCGTCGACTGCGCGCCGGTGAACGCGCCGCGCTCATGACCGAACAGCTCGGATTCGAGCAGGTCCTTCGGGATCGCCGCGGTGTTCAGCGCGATGAACGGCCCGTTCGCGCGCGGGCTGTGACGGTGCAGCGCACGCGCGACGAGCTCCTTGCCGGTGCCCGATTCGCCGGTGATCAGCACGGTCGCGGCCGAGTGCGACAGGCGGCCGATCGCGCGGAACATGTCCTGCATCGCGGGCGCCTGGCCCAGCATCTCGGGCGCCTCGGCCACGCGCTCGTCCTGCGGCACGCCGCCGCGCAGGCTTTCCTCGACGGCGCGGCGGATCAGCTCGACCGCCTTGTCGACGTCGAACGGCTTCGCAAGATATTCGAACGCGCCGCCCTGGAACGCCGCGACGGCGCTGTCGAGATCGGAGAACGCCGTCATGATGATGACGGGCAGGCCCGGCAGGCGCTCGTGCATCGCCTGCAGCAACTCGAGGCCCGAGCCGCCCGGCATCCGGATGTCGGATACGAGCACCTGCGGCGTCTCGTGGTCGAGCGCGGCCAGCGCGTCGCGCACGTTCGCGAAGCTCTTCGTCGCGAAGCTGTCCCGGGCGAGCGCCTTTTCAAGCACCCAGCGGATCGATTGGTCGTCGTCTACTATCCAGATCGGCTTCATAGGTCGGTCAGATATTGGTGAATCCGGTGAATCGCCATGCCGTCGCTCAATGATCGAGCGGCAGCAGGATCTGAAATTCGGTACGTCCGGGCCGGCTTTCGACCTCGATCGTCCCGTCGTGCTGCTGCACGAACGTCTGCGCGAGCGTCAGGCCGAGGCCGCTGCCGTCGTCGCGCCCGGACACGAGCGGGTAGAAGATCCGGTCGCGGATGTCTTCCGGGATGCCGGGTCCGTTGTCGATCACGTGCAAGTCCAGTGCCAGCCGGTACAGGCGCTTCGCGATCGTCACCTTGCGCGCGATGCGCGTGCGCAACTCGATCTTCGCGTCGCCCTGCGCGATCCGTTCGCGCAGCGCCTGCGCCGCGTTGCGCACGATGTTGAGCAGCGCCTGGATCAGTTGCTCCTTGTCGCCGCGCAGGTCCGGCACGCTCACGTCGTAGTCGCGCTCGATCGTGAGCCCGCGCGGGAATTCCGCGAGCATCACCGCGCGCACGCGTTCGCATACTTCATGAATGTTCACGTCGCCGACGATGTGCGGATGCCGGTGCGGCTCCAGCAACCGGTCGACGAGCGTCTGCAGGCGGTCGGACTCCTTGATGATCACCTGCGTGTATTCGCGCAACTCGCCGCGCTCGCGCTCGCCGAGTTCGAATTCGAGCAGCTGGGCCGCGCCGCGAATGCCGCCGAGCGGATTCTTGATCTCGTGCGCGAGGTTGCGGATCAGCTGCTTGTTGACCGCGGTCAGGTCGTGGATGCGCTCCTCGCGATCGGTGCGCGACTGCCGTTCGTTCTCGAACAGCTCGACGAGCACGAAATCGGGCGCGGTCTCGAGGAAGCCGACGATCGCGTGCACGTGCAGCGGTTCGCGGCCGGGCCGGTCGAGCACGGTATCGAGGTGCGTCGCGTGAAAGCGCTCCTCGCCGATCGCGGTGATCGTCGACGCCAGTTCGTTCGCGTTCGGAAAGATCTCGCCCCACGGCCGCTGCGCGAGCTGCCGGCGCGAGATGTCGAGCATCGCCTCCGCGGAGGGGTTCGCGAACGCGATCCGCAGCGTCTTGCGGTCGAGCACGAGCACGACCGTCGGCAGCGCTTCCAGCCCTGCCAGCAGGCCCGAGCGTGCGAGCCGCTCGTCGTCCGTCAGTCGCTCGGGCTGCCCCGTTTTCGCCTTGATCAGATTCTTCAGAACCATCTGCGTGCTTGTCGCGCCTCAACGGGCCAGAAAGGGAAAATCACCGGAACAAAAAAGGGACGGCTGAACGCCGCCCCTTTCAGACTCCGCCGCCCCCGCCGCCAACCGCGCGGCGGGAACGAACCGGCAAAACGGCGCTGAATCGAAGCGCCATCGCCGATTACAGCGAGTAGTACATCTCGAACTCGATCGGGTGCGTCGTCATGCGGAACTTCGCCAGCTCCTGCTCCTTCAGCGCGAGGTACGCGTCGATCATGCCGTCCGTGAACACGCCGCCGCGCGTCAGGAACTCGCGATCCTTGTCGAGCGCTTCGAGTGCCTGGTCGAGGCCCGCGCAGACGGTCGGGATCTTTGCATCCTCTTCCGGCGGCAGGTCGTACAGGTTCTTGTCCGCTGCTTCACCCGGATGGATCTTGTTCTGGATCCCGTCGAGGCCGGCCATCATCAGCGCCGTGAAGCACAGGTACGGGTTCGCCATCGGATCCGGGAAGCGCGTTTCGATACGGCGGCCTTTCGGGTTCGACACGTGCGGAATGCGGATCGATGCCGAACGGTTGCGCGCCGAGTACGCGAGCTTGACCGGTGCTTCGAAGTGCGGGACCAGACGCTTGTACGAGTTCGTCGTCGGGTTCGTGATCGCGTTCAGTGCACGGGCGTGCTTGATGATGCCGCCGATGTAGAACAGCGCCAGTTCCGACAGGCCGGCGTAGCCGTTGCCCGCGAACAGGTTCTGGCCGTCCTTCCAGATCGACTGGTGAACGTGCATGCCCGAACCGTTGTCGCCGACGACCGGCTTCGGCATGAACGTCGCCGTCTTGCCGTACGAGTGCGCGACGTTGTGGATGATGTACTTCGACCATTGCGTCCAGTCGGCGCGCTGAACCAGCGTCGAGAACTTCGTGCCGATTTCGTTCTGGCCCTGGCCCGCCACTTCGTGGTGGTGCACTTCGACCGGAATGCCGAGCTGTTCGAGCAGCAGGCACATTTCCGAACGCATGTCCTGGAACGTGTCGACCGGTGCGACCGGGAAGTAGCCGCCCTTCGTGCCCGGACGGTGGCCCGTGTTGCCGCCTTCGAATTCCTTGCCTGCCGACCACGGCGCTTCTTCCGAGTTGATCTTCACGAAGCAGCCCGACATGTCCGTGTTCCACTGGACCGAGTCGAAAATGAAGAATTCCGGTTCCGGACCGAAGTAGGCCGTGTCGCCGATGCCCGTGCTCTTCAGATACGCTTCGCCGCGCTTCGCGAGCGAACGCGGATCGCGCTCGTAGCCCTTGCCGTCGGCCGGCTCGACCACGTCGCAGGTCAGCACGAGGGTCGACTCTTCATAGAACGGGTCGACGAAAGCGGCGCTCGGGTCCGGCATGAGCAGCATGTCCGACGCCTCGATGCCCTTCCAGCCGGCGATCGACGAGCCGTCGAATGCATGGCCGCTTTCGAACTTGTCTTCGTCAAACGCCGAAACCGGCACCGACACGTGCTGCTCCTTGCCGCGCGTATCCGTGAAGCGGAAATCGACAAACTTGACGTCCTCGTCCTTCACGAGCTGCATGACGTCGGCGACGGTTTTACTCATAACCTCTTCTCCTGATTAGAACAATTCCGGCGGACTGGGAACCGCCTCGTTTATCGAGCTGACCGGGGTCTTGCTTTGGCGCAGCGCGCCCCGATTCGACCGAATTCTATATAGCAGCTTCCGTGCCACCTTTGCGAACGACGGGCGCAAATCGCGCCGGGGCTCGCCACGACAGGGCCGGGCTGCGCGATTCCGGGGCCTTGCGCCGCACTGGTCGCTCGCCGAAAGCACCGCAATGGTGCAATTCCGGCAGCCCGCCGCAACCAAGGAATCATTCTGGTGCATGCGTGCCATTCTGCACTTTTTTGGTGAGTGCGTGGGCCACGCGTGCACCGCACCGCACGCGGTCATCCGTACCGCGACGCCGCGCTAGAATGCTCGCTTGACCGATACGGAGACTCCCTGCCATGAGTACGCTCGACCAGCTTTACGCGAAGGCCGACGAACGCCGCGCCCAAGGCGCGCTCAACTACGCCGGGGCGCTGCTGCCGGCCGAAGCCTTCGAACTGCTGCAGCTCGATCCGTCGGCGCGCCTCGTCGACGTGCGCACCCGCGCCGAACTCGACTGGATCGGCCGCCCGCTCGTCGGCGACGGCCAGTACCTGCACCTCGAATGGACGCGCTACCCGGGCGGCGTGCCGAACGCCGAATTCGTCAACGAACTGAAAGCGGCCCTCCCGGCCGATACCCCCATCCTGTTCCTGTGCCGCAGCGCCGCGCGCTCGAAGCTCGCCGCGGTCGCCTCCACGCAGGCCGGCTTCACGAAGGCGTTCGACCTGCTCGAAGGCTTCGAGGGCGCGAAGGACGCCGAAGGCCACCGCAAGACGGTCGACGGCTGGTGCTTCCGGAAACTGCCGTGGATCGGCGCCTGACGGCGCGCTGCGCCCGCCGGTGACGACAGCCTCATCGTCGAGCCGGGCGATGACATGCCGATGACGGGCCGCGTTGCGCGGCCCGTGGTTTTTGTGCGGCCGGCTGGCGCGCCGCTCAGGCGCGCGACGCCTCGGCTTCGACGACGTCGCCGCCGAGCAGGTGCACGCCCTCGCGCAGCTTCACGTACGCGGCCGCGACCGCTTCCGGCTCGCCCTTCACGCCGAGGTCGATGTGACGGCGCGCGAAGATCCCGCCACGCTCCGCATCACCCACGCTCGGCAGGCTGAACACGCGCACGCCCGGGAAATCGCGCTCGATGCGCTCCATCAACGGCGTGAGCGTCGATTCCGGCAGCTCGAACACGTACAGCGAACGCTCCGCGTGCGGCGTCGCGTGATGCAGGTGTGCGTACTTCGTATCGAGCACCCATTCGATCATCGGCCACGCCATCACCGGGAAACCCGGCACGAAGTGCAGGTCGCCGACCGAGAAACCGGGAATCCGGTTGTAGCCGTTCGGGATGATCGTCGCGCCCACCGGAAACACGCCCATGTTGAAGCGGTGCTGGTTCTCCGGAGAATCGAAATCGACCGGCGTGGCCGGGTCGGTGTGGGTTTCGCGGATCCGCTCCGAAATCAGCACCTTCGCTTCCGGGTGCAGCTCGAGCGTCACGCCGAGCGCGGCGGCCGCGCACTGGCGCGTGTGGTCGTCCGGCGTCGCGCCGATCCCGCCCGTCGAGAACACGATGTCGCCCGATGCGATCGCGCGTGCGAGCGTCGCCGTGATGCGCGCCGGATCGTCGCCGACGTATTCGGCCCAGTCGAGCGCGAGGCCGCGTGCGCCGAGCAGCTCGATGACCTTCGCCAGATGCTTGTCCTGCCGGCGGCCCGAAAGGATTTCGTCGCCGATGATGATGATGCCGATGCTCATGCCTGCCCCATGTCGATTGCGGTGGCGCGCGAACTCGCACGCAGGTCCTCCAGCGCGCGCAGGCAATAATGCCCGAACCACAGCGCCGAGAAGACGAGGATGAAAGCGTAAACCCAGATCATGGCCGCCGCGACGAACGGGAACAGCACCATCATCCAGACCGACGATACCCACACGAAGGTCGGCACGGTGCCGAGCAGCCCGGTCGCGACGCCGATGCCGATCAGCGGCCAGCGGTGCCGGCGCACGAGCGCCCGGCGCTCGTCGCGGCTCGCGTGCAGCGCGAGCGCGTCGTAGGTCATCACGCGGTACGTGAGCCAGCCCCAGATCACGGGCGGCAGCAGCGCGAAAAACGGTGGAATCAGCCACAGCGGGATCGTGACGACCAGCACGACGACACCGGCCAGCGCCGCCCACAGCGAATTGAACACGCTGCCGAAGAAGGTGCCGCCCCGCTTCGGCTCGAGCGCCGCGAACTGCCGGTTCGACAGGTGCTTGATCACGACCGGCATCGAAATCGTCGCGATCAGCAGCAGCACGGTCAGCACGATCAGCGGAATCGCGAGCGACACGACCACGAACGGCGCGACGACCGCATGCAGCTGCGACATGCCGATCGCGTCGAACGCGCGGTACAGCAGGGCCGTCAGCACGAAGCCGTCGAGCGCGCCGCGTGCGAGGTCCAGCAGCGTCTGCCACGAGAACCACAGCACGACGCCCCACAGGACGGCCGAGACAAGAAACGGCATCAGGGTGAGCCAGAGCATGCGCGGATGCAGTGCGCTCGCGAATGCCCGGACGAAGGAACGCAGCAAGTCGTTCATGCGAGCCTGTATCGACGGAGAAAAACGGGGAAAGGATAAACCACGCGGCCCGCATGCGCCAAAGCACATGCGGGCCGCGTGGGAGAGCCGCTCAACGTGGGAATGGCCGGATCAGGCCGACGCCGCGCCGCGCTTGGCGGGGAACAGGCGCCGGAAGATCCGCACGAACGCGAGGCCGTGCTGCGCCCAGAAGCCTTCGCCGTAGGACACGCCCTCGACCTGGTCGCGGATGCCGGTCGGCTCGACCGTGCGGTTCCACGACGCGGTGCCGAACATCATGTCCCACCACGGGAACAGCACGCCGAAGTTGCAGCCGTACTTCGTGCCTTCGTGGCCGTAGCCGACCGCGTGGTGGCGCCGGTGGAAGATCGGGCTCACGAACAGGCGCTCGCCGAGCCAGCCGAACGACAGGCGCGCGTTCGTGTGCTGAATGCTCTGCATGAAGTTGGTGAACGCGGTCAGCACGACGAACTGCGACGGCGTCACGCCGATCACGAGCGCGATCGCCGCGAAGAAGCACGACTGGATCACGTCGTCGAGCACGTGGTTGCGGTCGTCGCACCACAGCGACATCTGGCGCTGGCTGTGATGCACGGCGTGCAGCTCCCACCAGACGCCGAACTTGTGCTGCCAGCGGTGATACCAGTAGCCGGCGAAGTCGAGCACGACGAGATAGATCGCGAACGCGACGATCGGCTTCGAGGTCACGCCCGGCCACAGGTAGTCGAGGTTGACGTTCGCGACCCCGTGCAGGCGCAGCCACGCCTGGAAGTTGTCGAACAGCGGCTGCAGCGCGAAGAAGAAGAACAGCGAATAGATGCCGAGCTTCGCGATCGCGGTGTAGATCACGTCGACCCGCACGGCACGGCGGTTCGTCCAGCGCTCGACGGGCCGCAGCGCCTCGAGCGGGCGCAGCAGCACGAACATCAGCACCATCTGCAGCGCGCCGACGATCACCCAGTACAGCGCGTCGTAGGTGTCCTCGTCGTAGTCCATCAGGTTGAACTTGAAGAGGAGCGGCTGCACGACGTCGACGTACAGCCAGGTCTGGATGTCCGATACGAACGCATCGATCAGGTGCAGCATCGTTC
This sequence comes from Burkholderia sp. ZZQ-2, assembly GCF_050768715.1. Classification (NCBI taxonomy): domain Bacteria; kingdom Pseudomonadati; phylum Pseudomonadota; class Betaproteobacteria; order Burkholderiales; family Burkholderiaceae; genus Burkholderia; species Burkholderia sp. ZZQ-2. The sequence goes on from NZ_LDVA01000091.1 coordinate 23,274, forward strand.
TCCCCCGCCCGTCACGCGCCGTTCGCGGCGCGCCACGGCGCGCGGTCGTAGAAGTAGATCCCGTGCGGCGAACGGCCGACGGCGATCGTCTGCACCAGCTTGCGCGACGCCAGGTCGATGATCCCGACCTTCTTCGCGAAGCGGAACGTCACCCACAGCGTCTTCTTGTCGGCGGACAGCTCCATGTCGTCCGGACCCGGCAGCAGGCCGGTGATGTCGCCGACGTTGGTGAGCGTGTTCTCGTCGATGATGCTGATCGTGTTCGCGACCCGGTTCGTCACGGCGACGTGCGTGCCGTCGGCGAGCGAACGGAAGTTGTGCGCGCCCTTGCCGGTATAGATCTGCTTGACGACCTTCTGGTTGCGCCAGTCGACCACCGCGACGTAATCCGCGCCCGTCATCCCGACGAGCAGGTACTTGTCGTCCGGCGTGAGCCACAGGCCGGCCGGCACCTTGCCGACCTTCATCTTCCACTTGACCGTCTGCGTCGGCAGGTCGATCGCCGCGATCTCGCCGGACACCTGCAGCGACACGAGCAGCGTCTTGCTGTCCTTCGTGAACGCGAGGTGGCTCGGCATGACTTCGAGCGGCACGCGCTTCACGAGCTTCAGGTCGCGGCCGTCGTAGCCGTAGATGTCGACGCGGTCGAGGCGCAGGCCGGCGGCCGCGAACCACTTGCGGTCGGGCGAGAAACCGAGCTGGTAAGGATCGTCGATCCCTTCGACGGTGCGCTGCAGCTTGCCCGTCTTCGGATCGAGGAACATCAGGCTGTTCGAGACCGAATTTGCAACGATCAGCGACGAATTGTCGGGCGTTGCCATCAGATGGTGCGGTTCCTTGCCGGTCGGCATCGTGCCGACGACCTGACGGGTCTGCTGGTCGATCAGGGAAAGCGTCGCTTCGGCCGAATTGAGGATGATCACGTTATTCGCGTGGGCGGCGGGCGCCAGCACGGCGGCGGCCAGCGCGAGCGTGCGGCCGAGGGAAAGGAAAGTGCGCATGAAGACTCACGTCGTGGAACAACCGTCATTGTAAAACGTTCAACCGGCCC
>NZ_LDVA01000092.1:0-86331 GCF_050768715.1 Burkholderia sp. ZZQ-2
CGCGGCGACAGCAGCGCCGCGTGTGCGGCCTGCGGGTCGAGCCCGGCCGTGAGCCCGCCCAATCTGTGCTGCATCGTTTCGATATGGCGCCATGCCGCGTCGTGCGCCGGATCCTCCGCGCGCCAGCGCGCGAGCGCGGCGTCGAACGCTTCGCCGGTGCGGCCGGCCTGCCGGTCGACCCACCATTCGACCGCGCGACGCGCAACCTGCGGCGGCACCGCCGGCGCTCCCGGGGCGGCCATCGGTCAGGCCGCCATCGCGAAGAAACACTGCGTGCCGGCCTTCACGAGATAACGCTTCACCGTCGCGAGCGACACGCCGAGTTCGCTCGCGATCTCGGCCTGCGTGAGCCCGTCGAGTTGCGCGAGCAGGAACGCTCGCTTCGCCGCGAGCGGCAGGCCGTCGAGCAGCCGGTCGATTTCGAGCAGCGTCTCGAACACGACGGCCCGCTCCTCCGGCGACGGCGCATGCGCTTCGGGGCGCTGCGCGAGCGCATCGAGATACGCGCGCTCGATCTGCTCGCGCCGCCAGTGGTTGCTCAGCACGCGCTGCGCGACCGTGGTGAGGAACGCGCGCGGCTCGTCGGCGCCGATCGGCTCGTCGCGTGCGAGCAGGCGCATGAAGGTGTCGTGCGCCAGATCGGCCGCGCGGTGCGCGCAACCGAGCTTCCGGCTCAACCAGCCGCGCAGCCACGCGTGGTGGCCGGTATAGAGGGCGTCGATTTCTCGATGGAGGGACAGCTGGTCAGCAGACATGGCCGGGTTCCGGGGTGCGCAGGCGTCAACGATCTTGTAAATGAGAATGATTATTATATACAAGACCGGATCGACGACCGGCGTGCCACGCGCGCAACGACAACGCGACAGGAAGGGAGACGCCGCCGCGATGCCGTCGCCCGATGCGTCGTTAACACATTCATTACACCGTGGCCAAATCGATTCATTAAATAGTTATTTGACGGATCGATAACAATATCCGGGCCGCCTCGACGCCCCGTCAAATCGATCGAGATTATCGCGAGATATGCAAGCCGGAATGACAAAATTGCGAAATGACAATCAATTGATACGCAATTTTCAATAATTCAAATCCCTCGATCGTCGAGACTGGAGCACATCCCTGTCTGCCTCAAGCCACAAAAGAGAATTTCGTTTTTCCGTTTTAATCGCACTCGGTAGTCTCCTGCCATTCCGGATCACGAATACAAGCCAATGCGCAAGGAGATGAAATGAAACGCACGACCCTCTCGCTGATTTCCATCGCGTCATTCGCGGCGATACCCGTCGCGCACGCGCAGTCGAGCGTCACGCTGTATGGCGTGATCGACACGTCGATCACCTACGTGAACCATGCGCAGGGCAAGGACAACGCGTGGATGCTCGGCAACAGCAGCGCCGGCAACCTGGCCGGCAGCCGCTTCGGCGTGAAAGGCACCGAGGATCTCGGCGGCGGGCTGAAGGCGCTGTTCCAGCTCGAGAACGGCTTCGACCCGAGCAACGGCCGGCAGGGCCAGGGCGGCCGCATGTTCGGCCGGCAGGCGTTCGTCGGCCTGACGAGCGATCGCTACGGCACGCTCACGTTCGGCCGCCAGTACGATCCGCTCGTCGATCTCGTGCAGGGCATCACCGCCGACAATTATCTCGGCAGCGTGTTCGCGACGCCCGGCGACGTCGACAACTACGACAACAGCTTCCGCGTCGACAACGCGGTGAAGTACACGTCGGCCGTCTATGCGGGCCTGCAGTTCTCCGCGATGTATTCGTTCGGCGGCATCGCCGGCAGCACCGGCGCCGCGCAATCGTATTCGGCCGCCGTGTCGTACAACAACGGGCCGTTCAGCGTCGCGGGCGGTTACTTCCACGCGACCAACAGCCCTGCGTCGAACGGGCTGCGCAACGGCTGGACCAGCTCGTCGGACGGCACCTTCGACGGCCCGATCAACAACGGCTATGCAAGCGCGCACTCGATCGGCATCGCGCGCATCGCGGGCCAGTACGTCGCCGGCCCGTTCACGTTCGGCCTCGGCTACAGCAACGCGCAGTACCGCCGCGATGCGAGCTCGGTATTCAACTCGAACGAGCACTACAACACCGGGCAAGGCTTCGTGAACTACCAGGCGACGAACGCGCTGCTGGTCGGCGTCGGCTACAGCTATACGCGCTCGGGCGGCGACACGTCGGCCACCTATCACCAGGTATCGGCCGGCGCGGACTACAACCTGTCGAAGCGCACCGACGTCTACCTGACCGCCGCGTACCAGCACGCAAGCGGCCAGACCGGCGACGGCAACGGCGGCTCGATGGGCGCGCAGGCGTCGATCGGTTCGTACGGCTACGCGGGCACGAGCGCGCAGACGATGGTCAACCTCGGCCTGCGTCACCGCTTCTGATGCAAAACGGCCGGCTGTCCGCCGTGCGGCCGGCCGAATCCGCATCGACCGATACGGCGGCACCGGCCGCCGGCGTGTTTCCCGATCGCCTTTTCATCGCCCATTTCACCCCGGACATCGGCTGCCTGTCGATTTTCATCCGGTTTGATTCAGCACCGATTTCCTGGAACGAATGACGCGATGCGTCAGTATTCCGGCGCCGCCATTGCCCCGGCATTCACCGTGAAATCCGGCCATATTTACCGATAATGCTTCGCCGCACGCCGCGATCGGACACGATAAAAAGGCGTGTCGGGCGCATGGGCAAATGCAAAGGAAAGTTTGACGCGAGCCATTTGCCTGCTCGCTATGGCACACTTCGCGTCTCGCGTAATTTCCTTGCACCGGGCGCCCGGATTCCGCCCCATCCTGCCATGCCGCGTCAGACCACCCGTTCGATCAGCCGAGAAACGCTGAAAATCGCCTCGACGATTGCGCTGTCGTGCGCGCTGCACGGTGTCGCGCGGGCCGATTGCCTCGACGACGCGGCCGCGTTCCAGCACGTGAGCGTCAGCCTGATGCGCGGCATCGCGCAGGTGGAGTCGGGCATGAACCCGAACGCCGTCAACACCAACACGAACGGCACGGTCGACATCGGGCTGATGCAGATCAACAGCACCTGGCTGCCGACGCTCGCACGCGAAGGCATCACGCGGGAGAGCCTGTTCGATGCGTGCACGAACGCGTATGTCGGCGCGTGGATCCTGTCGCAGAACATCCGCCAGCTCGGCGCCAACTGGAACGCGATCGGCGCGTACAACTCCGCGTCGCCCGACAAGCGCCTCGCGTATGCGCGCAAGGTCTATGATGCAATCCGGACCATGCCGGATTCGCCGGATACTCCCATGCCCATCCTTCCACCGTCCTTTACGCCGCCGCAACAGGCCCAGGCGTACAACCCGTTCGCGAGCCTGAGCGTGTCCGCCCCGCAGCAGGTCACGCGCCCGCGCACGATCTCGTCGGCTCCGCCGCCGGCGCCCCCGCAGGGCGGCCCCGCCGGCCCGGCCGGCACGTACAACTTCGGCTGGACGGTCACCGGGGCGGACCAGGCCAAGCCGACCCAGGTGTTCGACGACGGCGCGCGGGTCTACGTGCAGTTCAGCGACATGAAGCACCTGCCGGCGATCTTCACGGAAACGTCGTCAGGCCGCGTGCTGATGTCGTGGGAGCTGCAGTTCCCGTATGCCGTCCTGACGCGTCCCGCGCAAACGTTAATCTTCCAGCTCGGGCCGTTCGAGGCGCGTGCGCAGCGTGGTGGAGCCGGTGGCGCAGGCATGACTGCGCAGGCCGGTACGGCGAGCCCAGCGACGACGGCCGTATCCTCGAAGAAGCCGGCGAATGCCGCGACGAATACGGCAGCCGGTCCGGCGTCGGCAGCGACGACAAAACGCACGGCATCGGCCGATGCGCTCTGGTACGTGAATACGCCTTCGACGTCAGGAACGACGGCAGCCTCGCCGTCCACCGCGAACATTCCGGCCACGCTGCCGACGGCCATCACGTCGAACACGCCGCCGCCCGCGCCGGCCCAGGTGCCGGCTGCGGCCGCTCAGCCTTCGCGCGTCAGCACGGATGCGCTGTGGTACATCTCGAAGTAACGCATCCGGGATCGCCCGCGTAGCACGGCGATCATTTCTCCACGGTCGGCGGCAGCTCGGGCGCGTTCATGTCGTCCACCCATTGCAGTTCGGCCGTGCCGTTCTTCCTGAAATACACGCGCAGATAGCGCGACGTCGACGATTCCGGCTGCGGAATCGTCACGTCGATCGCCTTGTGCTCCGCCTGGGCGCCACGCCGGATCTCGGCCAGCGGTTGCGCGAACACCCATGTGAGCTTCGCCGTTTGCCCCGGCGTGACCCGGCAGCCGCACGCAAACCCGCCGCCGCCGCCGAAGGCCTCGCCTGCCTCCCGCGCCGAAGGATTGCCGAAGCATCCCGACTTGTGCTCGTTGTCGAGCCAGAACTCGTGAAGCTTTCGCGTGTACTCGTTATAGCCGGTGATGCATACGGTGCGCGGCCCGGATGCAGTGCCATCATGTCGTCCGCATCCGGCCAGCACACCCAGCGCCGCCAGTGTCAGCGCGCGGACCCCTGCCCGGGCCATCATCGACAGCCTCGCAGACGCGGCGATCCCGGGCACTGCACGCATGCCGACGACCCACGCTCGCGTACCCCTATCGCCACCGGCAAGCCCCCTCACCCGCGCCGCAGCCAGATCACCTTGCCGTCGCGAATGCCGAGGTCGCGTCGCTCCTGGCGATAGTCCATCGTGCCCGGCAGCGATTTGCCGTCGCGCTCGAGCACGCGCCACAGGCAGCCGTCGAGCAGCGCGGCCGCATCGGCCTCGGTTTTTCCGACCAGCGCGTCGTCCGGCGCGGCGTCCGCCTTGCACGCGCTCGCGGCGCCCGACGGTGCGGGGTTCATCACCGCGCCGCCGGCGGTGGCGTTGGGGTGCTTCGCGTTCATGTCCGCACATCCTGCAAAGGTTGCGCTCGCAACGAGTGCAACGAGTGTCGCGATCGTGTTCTTCATCGGTTTCTCCCTGTCGCGCCCCGGTGCGCCGTGTACGGCCTTCGTGCACGGCCCGGCGTCGCATGAATGATCGGTGCCGCGCGCCGCCGACCGTTCCTCGACGAAGGCCGGCCGGCGCATGTCGGCGGTGACGCGATACGGTCCGGCCGTGGCGGCGAACCGGGTCGCAAGTCCGGCACGGCGCCGGACCCGCCTGCATGTTACCGCACGCGATTCGCCGCGACGGCTGCAACACCGACGCCGACGCGTACGGCATGCGCGCGCCGGCAACTCACTCAGAACTTGTAGGTCACGCCCGCGATGCCGTAATAGTTGCTGCGCGACTGGACGATCGGACTGTCGCCGTAGCGACCAAGCAAGCGCGTCACGCCCCCCGTCGCGAGCACCGACCAGTGCTGCGACAGCGTCCAGTTCCACGCGATCGCCATCGACGCGCTGTCGATCCCGCCGCTCGTCGAATACGGCCGGAACCGGCTCGTCATCGACTGTGCATCGGTCACGCCGTAGAACGTCTGCGTGTAGCGCCCCGAGCCCCCGTGCACGGTTCCCGTCACGATGATCTCGTGCTGCGAGGTCTTGAACACGGGCACCGCGAGATCCACGTGCCCCGACACGCCGCGCGACGTATGTGTCACCGGGGTGTCGATCGTGACGCTCAGCTCCGCCGCGTTGAAGAGCGTCACGCCCGCGCGCACGCCCACGAGCACCGAGCCCGGAATCCGGCCCATGCCCTTCAGGTAGTCGGAGCCCGGCATGTCGAAGCGGTTCTCGTCCGCACGGCCCGCGTCGTAGCTCACAGCCGCCGACAGGAACACACCGTGCGGCAGGTCGAGCCGGTAGCCGGCGCCCTCGGTGCTGTCGATGAAGAAGCCGTTACCGAACTTCGCGGAAAGCCCCGGCGCAACGACGCCGCGGTACTGGTTGCTGCCCGGGTAGCGCGGTGCGAAACCGCCGCCAAGCGACAGCGAATACTGGTTTTCCGCGTGGGCGGCGGCGGCGAGGGTCAGGCCGGCGAGCGGCATGCAATAGCGGTAGCGGCGAAGTATTGGGCGCACAATATTGAGATAGAAGTGACGGAGCCCGCAGTCTAGGTGCCGCCCTGCGCCGAGACTGTCCTGAATCTTCGGAGAATCTGTGCTCAATTGTGTTTGATTGTTCGAGATTGTCGTACCGCTTCCCCGGCGTTCGGTGCGCCGGATAGAATCTGCGGGCCGCGCCGCACCCCGGCTTGCCACGGCGTGAGATGGCGCGCGCATCCTGAGGAGACCATGAACGAAGATCCGCTCAAATACCGCGTACTGCTGATCGAGGACGACGACCGCCTCGCGCAGCTCGTCCGCGAATACCTCGACAGCTATGAATTCGCGGTGACGGTCGTCCGGCGCGGCGACCTCGCCGTCGCGGCGGTGCGCGAGCACCAGCCGGCCCTCGTGATACTCGACCTGATGCTGCCGAACCTCGACGGGATGGAAGTCTGCCGGCGCATCCGCGCGTTCACCAACGTGCCCGTGCTGATCCTGACCGCGCGCGCGGACGTCTACGACCAGGTCGCGGGCCTCGAGACGGGCGCCGACGACTACGTGACGAAGCCGATCGAGCCGCGCGTGCTGGTCGCGCGCGCCCGCGCGCTGCTGCGCCGTGCGCAGCCGGCCGCCGCCGACACGCCCGTGGCCGCACCCGAAGCGCTCGTGTTCGGCGAGCTGGCGATCTCGCCGCCGAACCGCACCGTGACCTGGCGCGGCGAGCCGGTCGACCTCAAGACTGCCGAGTTCAACCTGCTGCTGATTCTCGCGCGCGCGGCCGGCACCGTGCTGAGCCGCGACGACATCCTGAAGCAGCTGCGCGGGATCGAGTTCGACGGACTCGACCGCTCGGTCGATTCCGGCATCTCGAAGCTGCGCCGCCGCTTCGAAGATGCGTCGTCGGAGCCGCACAAGATCAAGACGATCTGGGGCCGCGGCTACCTGTTCAGCCCTTCTGCGTGGGACGAATAAATGCTGCGCCCGTTGATCAGGCTGTACCTCGTCGTGATCCTGTTCGTCGTCGCGTCGATCCTGTTCATCCAGTTGTCGTTCGACCGGATCTTCTACGAACGCAGCGCACAGGCGCAGCGCGACTCGCTGACGACCTATGCGTTCGTGCTCAACGACTACCTCGAACGCCATCCGGGCGGGCAGCGCGCACTCGCGCTGCGCGAGCTCGCGAGACACGGCAACGAAGGATTCGGCTTCCTGTCGATGGCCGCCGCCCGTGCGCAGTTGAGCGGCGCGCCGCTGCGCGACCTCGATGCGGGCCGGATCGCGATCAGCTACAACAGCAAGGATTACTACATGCCGCTCTCGGACGGTACGGTCCTGCATGCGCGGCCGATCGAAGCGTCCGATCTCGACATCAAGATCTATGCGTACCTGCTGCTCGCGCTCGGCACGCTGTTCGCGGTGGTGCTGTGGATCCACTATCACTGGCGCGACCTGCGCAAGCTGCAGGATGCCGCCCGCGCATTCGGCACCGGCACGCTGTCGACGCGCGTGAAGCTGTCGGGCAAGTCGAACATCGACGAACTGTCGCAACAGTTCAACGACATGGCCGAGCGCATCGAGGCGTCGATCAAGCAGCAGCGCGAAATGATGCACGGCATCTCGCACGAACTGAAGACGCCGCTCGCGCGGCTCGAGTTCGGGCTCGCGCTGCTCGCCGAGCCTGGTGAAACGGGCCGGATGCGCGAACGCCGCGACGCGCTGCGCCGCGACGTGCGCGAACTCGACGAGCTCGTCACCGAGCTGCTGACGATCGGCCGGCTCGAACAGGGCGCGAGCCAGCTCGCACCGATGGAAGTCGTCGTCGACGCGCTGATCGACAGCGTGGCCGGCAACGTCTCGAACGATATCGCCGATCGCGGCATCTCGCTCGACGTATCGACGCTCGGTGCCCCCGCGACCCACGTGTGCGACCCGAAGCTGGTTGCCCGCGCGTTGCTTAACCTGATCCGCAACGGCGCACGCTATGCATCGCGCACCGTGCTGCTCGCCGCCGCACGCGACGCGTCCGGCGCGCTCGTGCTGAGCGTCGACGACGACGGCCCCGGCATTCCGGCCGCCGAACGCGCCCGCGTGTTCGAACCGTTCCAGCGGCTCGACTCCAGCCGCGACCGGCAAACCGGGGGCTTCGGGCTCGGGCTCGCGATCGTGAGGCGCGTCGCGCAGGTGCACGGCGGCGACGTGCGGCTCGAGGATTCGCCGCTCGGCGGCGCACGCTTCGTAATCACGCTGCCCGTGCGAACGCTGCCGGACAACCTGTTCGACGTGCCGGATACCGTCGCGCGGGGCGACCCATTCGGCCGCGGCACGGGCATGGCCATCCCGCGGCAATGACGCGCGCCGCAAGCGCCCTCGCCTGAGCGCCCGCCGCCGGTGCGCGCGCGCCGCTCAGCGGCGGCGCAACAGCGCGACGAAGAACAGGCTGCCGAACATCGCGGTCACGATACCGATCGGCAGATCCTCCGGCGCCGCGAGCGTGCGGGCGGCCACATCGGCCCACACGAGCAGGATCGCGCCGGTCAGCGCGGCAACCGGCAGCAGCCTGCCGTGCTCGGCACCGACGACGCGGCGGCACAGATGCGGCGTCACCAGCCCGACGAAGCCGATCGCACCGCTCACCGCCACCATCGCACCGGTCGCGAACGACGCGACGACGAACACCTCGCGCCGCATCCGCGCGCTCGGCACCCCGAGCGCGGCCGCGGCCACGTCACCCGACATCAGCGCATTCAGTTCGCGCCGGCGCGCGTACAGCGCGCCGCCGGCAAGCACCGCGCATGCGGCCGGCACCGGCAGCAGATCCCAGCGCGCGAGCCCGACGCCGCCGAGCATCCAGAACAGCACCGACGACGCGGCGCGCTGATCGCCGAGATACAGCAGCAGGTTGCCGAACGCGGCCATCATGAACGACACCGATACGCCCGCGAGCAGCAGCCGGTCCGATTCGAGCCGGCCGCGCCGGTAAGCGAGCGCGATGACGCAGGCGGTCGCCGCGAGCGCGCCGGCGAACGCGGCAGCCGACAGCGTGAACGGGCCGAATGCCGCACCGGCCAGCACGGTGACCGCGACGGCGCCGAGCATCGCGCCCGCGCTCACGCCGAGCAGGTGCGGATCGGCCAGGCGGTTCGCGGTCGCCGCCTGCAACGCGACGCCCACCGCTGCCAGCGTCGCGCCGACGATCGCGGCGAGCAGCGCGCGCGGCATCCGGATCAGCCAGACGATGCTGTCGTCGCCTGCCCCCGCCGCGAACGCGCCGGCCTCGCCGAACGCCGGCACGATGTGCGTGGCGACGATCCGCACCGCCGCCGGCATCGCGATCGGCGCCGGACCGAACGCGGCCGATACGACGATCGACACGACCAGCAGCAGCGCCAGCGCCGGCAGCACTGTACGCATGCCGGGCCGCGCAGCACGCACGTGCCCGCTCATCGCGCCGGCCCGGCGAACGCGGCCGGATACAGCGCGCGCGCCAGCGTCTCGACGGCCGCGACGTTCTCGGGGCCCGGCGTCGCCGCATCGTAGGGAATCACGATGAAGCGCCGGTCGCGAATGGCGGCCACGCGCGCGAGCGACGGCTGGCTCAACAGGAACTGCTGCTTCTGCGCGGCCGTCACGGCCGAATAGTCGACGATCACGATCACCTGCGGATCGCGCGCGACCACGCTTTCCCAGCTCACCTGCGTCCAGCTGCGCGGCAGGTCGGCCATCACGTTGCGCGCCCCGGCCGCCGTCAGCAGCGCGTTCGGCATCGCGAGCGCGCCGGCCGTCATCGGCTTGTCGGTGCCGCTGTCGTAGACGAACACGCGCAGCGGCGCCGGACGCCCGATCGCGCGCGACACCGCCGCGAGACGCGCGCGCATCGCAGCCACGACCTGCGCGGCGCGCGCGTCGACACCGAAGATCCGGCCGAGATTGTTCAGGTCGCGGAACACGTCGTCGAACGACGCGGCCGTCTGCTTCATCACGTGCGAGCACGATTCGGTCAGCTCGTACGTCCGGATGCCGAACGGCGCGAGGGTTGCCGGCGTCACCGCGCCGCCGACATGCATCCCGTAGTTCCAGCCCGCGAGATAGAAGTCGGCACGCGCGGCCGCCAGCACCTCGAGCGACGGATACTGGCTCGCGAGTTCGGGCACGCCGCGCAGCGCGTCGCGCACGCGCGCGGTGCCCGTCTTCCAGCCGCCGATGCCGGTGTAGCCGACGAGCCGGTCCTTCAGGCCGAGCACGAGCATCATCTCGGTCAGGTTCACGTCGTTGCTCACCGCGCGCGTCGGCGCGCGGTCGAACGTCACGTCGCGATCGCAACTGCGCACGGTGACGGGATAGGCACCCGCATGCGCGGCCGCGCAGCCGAGCAGGATCGCGGCAACCAGCCGGCGGAATGCGGATGACGACACAGACTGCAACGCGGAGGGCAGGACAGGAAACGGCATGGCGGTCATTCCGGATGAAGCGGCGTGATGCGCGGGCGGCTCGTGACCGGATGGCGATCGACGAGCGCGACGACGCCGAACACGTCGCGCAGCAGCGCTTCGGTCAGCACGTCGGCCGGCGCGCCCGATGCGACGACCCTGCCGTGCGCGAGCACGTGGAGCCGGTCGCAATACGCGGCCGCGAGATTGAGATCGTGAATCGTGGCGAGCGTCGCGATGCCGAGGCGCCGCACGCGCGCGAGCAGTTCGAGCTGATGACGCAGGTCGAGATGGTTGGTCGGTTCGTCGAGCAGCAGCAGTTCGGGCTGCTGCGCGAGCGCACGAGCCAGCAGCGCGCGCTGCTTCTCGCCGCCCGACAGCGACGCGAAGCGTTGCGCGCGGCGCTCGACGAGGCCGACGTCGTGCAGTGCGGATTCGACGATCCGGCGATCGTCCGCCGTCTCCGCGTCGAACGGCCGCTTGTGCGGCGTGCGCCCCATGCCGACCAGTTCGTCGACCGTCAGCCCGAAATCGTCGGGCGTCTCCTGCTGCAGCACCGCGATGCGCTGCGCGACCGCGCGCGGCCGCATGCGCCACACGTCCTGCGCGTCGAGCGCGACACGGCGCGCATCGGGCCGCGCGTAACGGAACACGCAGCGCAGCAGGCTCGTCTTGCCGCTGCCGTTCGGGCCGACCAGCCCGACGAACTCGCCGTCGGCCACGCTCAGAGTCACCGAATCGAGCACGGCGATCGCGCCGCCGGGAGACCAGCTCACGCGTTCGATGTCGAGCATGTGCGCCACGGGAGGCTCGCCGCGCCGCACTAGAAGCGCATCGTCGCGACGAGCTCCGCCGAGCGCGACGGGCCGAGCAGCCATTGCTCGCCGCCGTTCGACGTCGTCACCGCGTACGTGCGGTTCGCGAGATTGCGCAGGTACAGCGCGAGCTCGGTGCGCGACGTCGGCTGCCAGCGCAACGACGCACCGAACACCGTGTACGACGGCACCTGTATGCGGTTCGCGTCGTCGCCGTACGTCGCGCCGACGTAACGCATGCCCGCATTCGCTTGCCAGCGCTCGGCAAACGCCCAGCCGAGCCACAGGTTCGCCGTCTGCTGCGGCACGTTGGCCGGCGCATTGCCGGCGCGCGACACCGTCGCGCTGCCGACCTTCTCGTTGAACGCGTCATAGCGCGCGCGCAGCAGCGCGACGTTCGCGTCGACCGTCCAGCCGTGCGGCAGCCGCGCGCCGCCCGTCAGCTCGATGCCGCGCGACGATTGCCGGCCGACCTGCCGGCGCAGCGCAGGATTGAACGGATCGGTGCTGAGCAGGTTGCGCTTCGTGATGTCGTACACCGCGAAGGTCCAGTAGGCGCGGCCGTCGAGCAGCGTCTGCTTGACGCCGGCCTCCCACTGTTCGCCGGTGGCGAGCCGGTAGTTCGCCTGCGACGCGGACAGCGTCAACAGCGAGCCGAGGCCCTCCGCGCCTGTCGTGTACTGCGCATAGGCGCTGAGCGTCGGCGCGACTTCGAACACGAAGCCCGTGCGCCAGCCGACGTTCGCGAAGCGCTTGTCGAAGCCGGCGCCGCTCGCCGCCTGCTCGCGGCTGAACGCGATGTGGTCGTAGCGCAGGCCGCTCACCCACGCGAGCCGCGGCAGCACGTCGAGCCGGTTCTCGGCGAACACCGCCGCCTGCCGTGCCCGCGTGCTGAACTGCGGCACCGTCGGGTCGGGGCTCGTGAACACGCCGGGATCGAAACCGTGCGCGGGCACCGTCGATTCGCCACCATACGGCGAATTGTTGGTACCACTGAACGTGACCTGGCTGAATTCCGTGCCGACGACGAAGCGGTTCGCGCGGCCGAACAGCGTACCGTCGAAGCGTGCGCTCAGCCGATCGCCGATCTGCCGCTGGTGATGGCCGATGTCCAGATAGTCGCCGCGCGTGACGAGACCCGTCGCGGTGTCGAGCGCATACGATTCGGCATTGCGCCAGTGGCGGTTCGACGTCAGGTAGTAGAGCTGGTTGTCGATCGTCACGCCGGCCGTCGGCCGGTAGCGGGCCGACAGGCGCGTCCACTGGTCGTAGTAGGCAATCGTCGCATCGCCGACGTTGTAGTTGAGCTTGCGCAGCGACGGATCGAGCACGCCGTTCGGTGCCGGCACGCCATGGTAGGTCGCCGGCATCTGGCGGCCGTAATCGAAGTCGAGCGTCAGCGTGAGCTTCGGGCTCACATCGAACTTCAGCGCGCCGCCGACGGCCGTCGTATGCGTATCGGCCCGCTCGGCGAGGCCGTTCGCACGTGCATCGCTCGCGTAGAAGCGATACGACAGCCTCGGGCCGAGCGCGCCCGTCGTATCGAACGCAAAGCGCTTCGCGCCGTCGGCGCCGACACCGGCCTGCAGCGTCGTCTCGCGCGTGCGCTGCGGCCGCTTCGGCACCACGTTGACGACGCCGCCGATCGCCCCCTCGCCATACAGCACCGACGCCGGGCCGCGCAGCACCTCGATGCGCTCGACCGACCACGTGTCGAACGGGAAGGTGATCGTGCCGGCCGCCGGCATCAGCCGCACGCCGTCGAGCAGCGTCATCACCGATTCCTGCCCGCTGAAGCCGCGCACGCTCAATGCGGTGCCGCCGGTACCGGGCGCCATCGCGCTCGCGAACCCCGCGGTGCGCGTCACCGCGTCGAGCACCGTGCGATCGCCGCGTGCCTCGATCGTGCCGGCCGTGACCGACTCGACGCTTGCCGGCGTATCGAGACTTGCCAGCCCGAGCCGCGAGCCCGTTTCGAGCGGTTGCGTCAGCGGGGCGGCCGGTGCGGATCGCGCGCTGACGTTGATCGCCGGCAGCGCATGGCGGTCGTCGGGTGCAGGTGCGGCCGCTTCCGCGGCAAGCGCGGCGGACGTCGCCATCGCGCACCCCACCCAGGTTGCGCAACCATACGCGGCACGCGAGCGCCATCCCCCGTCGTACCGGCGCGAGCCGGCGTGCAGCCGCGCGTCGCGCGCCCGCATGTGTTTCGTCTTCGTCACTTCGTATCGGTCTTCGTGTGGTTTCGTCGCACGTGGCTTGCCCGACAGCGTCGGACGGCCATCGATCCAAACGTCGGATGATACGTTATATCAATTTATCCCGTCAGGGTTTTGTCAGGATCCGTGGGCCAGCACGCCCGGCCTATGGCTGAACCCGTGACGGGTCGCCTCGACAGCATCACTGGATAAATCGGCCGGTACGCCGGCTCACGTGTCGCCGACACGACCGCGTCGGCCGCCGGGAAGCCGGTCCGCCCGATGCATGTCGCTTTCGGCGACGCGATGCAAACGCAATCGCAAAAACGCACCGGCTCTCGTCGACCTGCCGCTCGCGAATATGCGACAACCGTCGCGTTGCATGACGTCCCGGTCGCACCGGGGAAACGGCTATCGGCCGATGCGCTGTTCGCATTCGATCGTGGCGCCCTGACCGATATCCTGGCCGGCGGTCGCGCCGACATCCGCCGGATCGCGGCCACGCCGAGCGCCAAGCGTCTCCGTCGGGATTGCGACCGGCACACGCAGACGACCGCTACGACCCGCCGCCGCACCCGTGACGCGCGCCGCGACCGGCCGGCGCAACTTCGCCGCCTAGATCGGAAAACTGAACTGCACCCACAGCTTGTCGCCCTGCGGCCGGTTGCGCACCGCGACCTCGTGCTGGTATTTCACGACCACGCCCGACGCCGGTCCCCACATGTAACGCAGCTGCGGGCCGATCGCGACCGACTGCCCGCGAAAACCGTCCGACGCGACCTTGATGCCGTCCTGCGTATCGTCGGTGAACTGCTTCAGGAACGTGCCCTGCACGCCGACCTGCACGCGCCGGTCGATCGAATAGCCGACCAGGTAATCGAGCACGGCCACCGCACCCGAGTGGTACCGCGTCGCATGGTTCGGCGAATTCAGCTCCAGCAGCGTGGTCGTCGAGATCTCCCAGTCGCGGCCCGGAAACCAGGTCGTGCTGACGTACGGCAGGAACGCATACGTGTTCAACCCCGTGTTCGCGATCCGGTTCGCCGCATACGCGCCGCTCGGCACCGCGAACGACGGCGAGAAGAACGCGAAGAAGGTCTTCGATGCGTTCGCGTAGTTGATCATGAACGGCTCGAGGATCACGTCACCGAGCGACGTGCGGTTTCCCGTACCGCCCGGCGTCGACAGATGCAGGTGCACGATCGGTACGATCGCGCTGCTCGACAGCGAGAACGGCCCGAACGTCGCACCCCAGGTGTGGACCACGCGCGGCGTTTCCGCGACGACGCTCAGGTGAAACCCCGGCACCGCGCTGCCGCCGTCCGGCCCGGCAAACCGGTTCGATACCGAGTACAGCGCGTAGTTGAAGTACTGCGTGTTGCCGGGCGGCGGAAGCAGCCCGTTCAGCACGGTGTTGACGCCGAACGGATAGCTGACCTGCCCGTTCTCCGTGGCCGACGCCGGAACCTGCATGGCGCCGGCGATCAGGAATGCCAAGGGTACCCGTCGCAAGGTGAATTTCATGTCGTCTCCAGACCGGATTGTTATCGTGTCATCGCGTGCCGGGCATCGCAGGCCCGGGGAGACGCAATGTAAAGCGCACGACAGCGGCGAAAAAGACGACCTTCAGGAGA
This sequence comes from Burkholderia sp. ZZQ-2, assembly GCF_050768715.1. Taxonomy (NCBI): domain Bacteria; kingdom Pseudomonadati; phylum Pseudomonadota; class Betaproteobacteria; order Burkholderiales; family Burkholderiaceae; genus Burkholderia; species Burkholderia sp. ZZQ-2. The sequence goes on from NZ_LDVA01000092.1 coordinate 15,053, forward strand.
ACAGTTCTTCGTTACACGGAGAAATGCGCGGCGGTGCGGCGACGGCCCACGATCAGCGGCCGACTTCCTTCCATTTGCGCGCGAGCCCGAGGCGTTCGAAACGCTCGATCAGGAACTCGGTGAAGACACGGATCTTCGCCGGCTGGTGACGGCGGCTCTGGTACGCGATGTTGACGGTGAGCGCCGGCAGTTGCCAGTCGGTGAGCACCGGCACCAGCTTTCCCGCGACGATATCCTCGTGGATGATGTAGAGCGGCTGGATCAGGATGCCGAGCCCGGCAAGCGCCGCCGCGCGGATCACCTGCCCTTCGTTCGCATCGAGCACGCTCCTGATCGTGACCGACTGCTTCTTCGCGCCGCGGCGGAAATGCAGCACGTACGGATCGTTCGCGAGGTTGTAGACCAGCAACCGGTGGTCGCACAGCGCATCGGGCGTCGCCGGCGCGCCGTGCTTCGCCAGATACCCGGGCGACGCGGCCAGCACGCGCCGTGTCTCGGCGAGCTTGCGCACGGTGATGCCCGAATCCGCTTCGTGCTCGCGCGTGCGGATCGCCACGTCGATGCCCGCCTCGATGAAATCCGGGTAGCGGTTCGCCGCGATGATCTGCACGTTCAGGTTCGGGTAGCGCCGGTGAAACTCCGGCAACGCCGGCGCGATATAGATCGACGCGAACGATACGGAAGCGGTCACGCGCAGCGTGCCGGCCGGGTTGACGCTCGTTTCGTTGACCGCCGCATCGGCCTCCGACAGCTCCGTCAGGATCGCGACGCAGCGCCGGTGGTATTCGTGCCCCGCGTCGGTCAGCCACAGGCGGCGCGTGGTCCGCTCGACGAGCCGCGCCCCCAGCCGTTCCTCCAGCGCATTCAGGCAGCGGCTCGCCGCCGCGCTCGACATGCCGAGCCGCTCGGCGGCCTTCGACAGGCTCCCCAGCTCGGCGACCTGCACGAAAAATTCGATCTGCGTCCACTTGTCCATGCGTTGGATTCTTCCACTTGGCGGAGAACAAAACTCCTCCAAACCATCTTTTTTACGATCCGGGGAGGAATTAATGTTACGTCAACGCGCCATCCAACGACATCAGGAGACAACCCCATGCGCAATCTCAACGAAGACACCATCACGCAGGCCGTGATCGCATCGCTCTCCGGCTGTCGCGACGAGCGGCTGCGCACGGTCATGACCAGTCTCGTCCAGCACCTGCATTCGTTTGCGCGGGAGACCCGACTCACCGAGGCCGAATGGCAGGCCGCGATCGGCTTCCTGACCGCGGTCGGGCACATCACCGACGACAAGCGCCAGGAATTCATCCTGCTTTCCGACGTGCTCGGGCTGTCGACCCTCGTCACCGCGCAGAACCATGCGAAACCGGCCGGCTGCACGGAAGCGACCGTGTTCGGCCCGTTCTATGTCGACGGCAGCCCCGAGTTCGCGATGTTCGACGACATCGCGAACGGCGCATGCGGCGAGCCCTGTTTCGTATCCGGCCACGTGCGCGGCATCGACGGCATGCCGGTCGCGCACGCGTCGCTGGAAGTCTGGCAAGCCGACGAGGACGGGCACTACGACGTCCAGCTTCCGGCCGACGACGGTTCGGTCACGCATCGCGCGCGCGGCCGGCTGCGCACCGGCGCCGACGGCCGTTACGCGTTCCGCTCGATCCTCGCCGAACCGTATCCGATTCCGCACGACGGCCCCGTCGGCGCCATGCTCGATGCGCTCGGCCGTCATCCGTGGCGCCCCGCGCACCTGCATTTCATGATCGCGGCGCGCGGTTACGAAACGCTGATCACGCACGTGTTTCGCGACGGCGATCGTTATCTCGACTCCGACGCGGTATTCGGCGTACGGTCGACGCTCGTCGCCGACTGGGTGCGGCACGCGCCCGGCATCGCGCCGGACGGTTCGCGCATGGACACGCCGTTCTACACGCTCGATTACGACTTCGTGCTCAATCCCGCCGGGCGCGGCGCGTGATCCGGCACGTCGTGATGTGGAACGTCGCAGGCGAAACCGACGGCGAACGCGCGGCGGCACGCGCCAGTGTGAAGCGTGCATTCGAAAGCCTGCGCGGCCGGATTCCAGGCATGACGCACCTCGAGGTCGGCGCGGATTTCAGCGCGGCCGATTACGCGTGCGACCTGATTCTCGTCGCCGAATTCGAGTCGCGCGAAGCGCTCGACGGATACGCGACGCATCCTGAACACGCACGCGTACGCGACTCACTGGCCGGCCTGCGCATCGCGCGCTACCAGGTCGACTACGCAATGGAGTGACGACGACATGAATTTCATTTACCAGGCACGCCCCGCACGCGTGATCTTCGGCGCAGGCAGCCTCGACCATCTCGAACGCGAAGTGCTGGAACTGGGCGCGCAGCGTGCGCTCGTGCTCTGCACGCCGGAGCAGCGCGACCTCGCACTACACATCGTCGAGCGGCTCGGCGCGCGCGCGGCCGGGTTGTACGATCGCGCGACAATGCACGTGCCGATCGAAATCGCCCGCGATGCGCAGGCGTTCGCCCGGTCGTGCGGTGCGGATTGCGCGATCGCGATCGGCGGCGGCTCGACGATCGGCCTCGGCAAGGCGATCGCGCTCGAAAGCAGCCTGCCTATCCTCGCCATCCCGACGACGTATGCGGGCAGCGAGATGACCCCGATCTACGGCCTGACGGAAGGCGGCATCAAGCGCACGGGCTCCGACGCGCGCGTCCTGCCGAAAACGGTGATCTACGATCCCGCGCTCACCGTCACGCTGCCCGTCGAGCTGTCCGTGACGAGCGGGCTCAATGCGATCGCGCACGCAGCGGAAGGCCTCTACGCGAACAACGCGAACCCGGTGATGAGCCTCGTCGCCGAAGAAGGGATTCGCGCGCTGGCGCGCGGCCTGCCCGGCGTGCGTCGCAACACCGCCGATCTCGGCGCACGCGGCGACGCGCTTTACGGCGCATGGCTGTGCGGGATGGTGCTCGGCAACGTCGGCATGGCGCTGCATCACAAGCTCTGTCATACGCTCGGCGGCAGCTTCAACCTGCCGCACGCGCCGACCCATACGGTCGTGCTGCCGCATGCGCTCGCGTACAACGCGGCGCACGCGCCGGACGCGATGCAGCGCATCGCCCGCGCGATCGGCACGAACGACGCGGCGCGCGGCCTCTACGCACTGGCGCTCGACAACGGTGCGCCCGTTTCGTTGAAGGCGATCGGCATGCAGGAAGCCGACCTCGATCGCGCGGCCGATCTCGCGGCCGCCAATCCGTACTGGAACCCTCGCCCGATCGAACGCGACGGCCTGCGCGCGCTGCTGCAGGACGCGTTCGACGGCAACCTGCCCGGCTCGACCGCGCGCTGAATCGAACACACGACAAACCAACAAACGCCACCATCATGGAGACATCCCACATGAATACCGAATCGAGCGCGCACGGCGACGGCACCGCCGAACACTGCGACGTCGCGATCGTCGGCTACGGCCCGACCGGCCTCGTCGCCGCATCGATGCTGGGCCGCGCCGGCCATCGCGTGATCGTCCTCGAACGCTGGCCGACGCCCTACGGCCTGCCGCGCCTCACGCACATCGACGGCGAAACCGCGCGCATCGTGCAGGCCAGTGCCGACGTCGATCACGCGCTGCGCAACGCGAAGGCAGTCGACACCTACCATTACTGCGACGCGAACGGCGACCTGCTGCTCGAACTGAACTGGACCGGCCGCGCATGCGGCTATCCCGCGCACATCTCGATCTACCAGCCCGACATCGAGGACGCGATCGATGCGCGCGCCAGCGCCTTCAGGAACGTGACGATCCTGCGCGGCTGGGAAGTCGACGCACTGCGGCAGGACGACGACGGCGTGACGCTGACCGCGCATCCGTCCCGCTGCGGCCAGGACGCGCAATGGACCGACAGGCCGCGCGTCATTCGCGCGCGCTACGTGATCGGCGCCGACGGCGCGAACAGCCTCGTGCGCCGCACGCTCGGCATCGAACGCTCCGATTTCGGCTGCAACGAACGGTGGCTCAACCTCGATTCGGAAAACAAGCGCGATCTCGGCGACGGCTGCGCGCGCACGACGATCTACTGCGATCCGGCGCGCGCGTACATGCACATGCCGATCGGCACGAAGCGCACGCGTTTCGAGCTGCGCGTGCTGCCGAACGAATCGACGGCCGAATGGGAAACGGAAGAAGCCGGCTGGAAGTGGCTCAACGACCACTACGGCTACGGCCCGGACGACCTGACGCTGCTGCGGCACGTCGTCTACACGTTCGAGACGCGCATGGCCGAACGCTGGCGCGCCGGCCGCGTGCTGCTCGCGGGCGATGCGGCGCACACGATGATGCCGTACATGGGGCAAGGCGCGTGCTCCGGCATGCGCGACGGCATCAACCTCGCGTGGAAGCTCGACCTGGTGCTGACCGGGCGCGCGTCCGCCGACCTGCTCGACACCTATGAAGCCGAGCGCCGCCCGCACGTGACGGCGATCACGCAGATGTCGCTGTTTCTCGGGCAGGTCGTCAACGAGGACGATCCGCGCAAGGTCGCCGAGCGGGACGCGGCGTTCCGCTCCGGCAACATGCCGCCGATGCCGCCGTTCCCGAAGCTCGGCCACGGCATCGTGCACGCGCAAGCCGACGGCACGCTGCTGCCGACGACGGGCGCACCGGCCCCGCAAGGCCGCGCGCGTCGCGGCGCGGCCGAGGGCCGTTTCGACGACGTGGTCGGCCAGGGTTTCCAGCTCGTCACGCGCGAGCACCCTGCCCGCCATCTCGACGACGCGCAGCGCGCATTCCTCGCGCAGCTCGGCTGTCACGTGGCCGTGCTGGCCGACGACGTGTGCGCGCCGGATGCCGTGGTCGATCTCGACGGCGAGCAGCACGCGTTCATGCACGCGCACGGCATCGCCGCGTATATCAAGCGGCCCGATTTCATCGTGTTCGGTTCGGTAAGCGACCTGCGCGATCTCGGCGCGCTCGTCGACGCGCTGCGCGCCGCACTGCACTGGTCCGCCGTTTCGAGCGAGCCTGCCGCGGCTTCGGCAGCCGTCACCCACGCATCGTGAAGGAGACCGACGCATGACGACCGAACTGTCACCGTTCGCGCTGTCGCTGCAGCGCGCGATGCCCGTCACGCGCCTGCTCGATTGCGGGATGGACTACGCGGACGCAACCGCGCTGCACGCCCGCACGTCCAACGGCGAGCCGTGGGACGTCGCGGCCGAAGCGCTGGCCGACGCGCAGCTCGCGCGCGCCGCGCAGGCGGCGGATGCCGGCCATCTTGTCACGGCCGCCGACGCGCAGGCGATGGCCATCGCGAACCTGCTGTTCGCGCAGATGGCGTTCAACCACGACGTGCCGCGCAAGCGCGCGCTCTATGCGCGGCTCGTCGACGCGTCGCACGGCCTTGCGCGCTGGTCCGACAAGCGCATCGAACGCGTCGAAGTGCCGTACGGCGATGCGCGCCTGATCGGCTGGCTGGTGCGGCCGCCGGCGGAGCGCGTACGCGGCACCGTGATCGTGTTCGGCGGCCAGAGCGGCTGGGGCTTCGCGTACTGGCCGATCGCGCGCGCACTCGCGGCACGCGGCCTCGCCACGCTGCTCGCCGAGGGGCCGGGCCAGGGCGAGACGCGGCTCGAACAGCGGATCTTCGTCGACGTCGACATGAGCGCCGCCTATCGGCGCTTCGTCGATCACGTCGCCGATCGTGTGCCCGGGCCGATCGGTATCTGGGGAAACAGCATCGGCGGATTGTGGGCGGCGTCGACTGCCGCGAGTGACCGACGGATCGCGGCCTGTTGCGTGAACGGCGCGCTCGCGGCGCCGACGCTGCTGCCGTTCCGCACGTTCGTCGAGCAGGCCGCGGCGATGCTCGGCAACGACGATCCCGATGCCGTGGCGGCGAACTTCGCGCGGATGCGTTTCTCGTCCGAACGCAACCGTATCGCGTGTCCGCTGCTGGTGCTGCACGGCGGCGAAGATCCGCTGATCCGGATCGACGATCAACAGCCTTTTCTCGATGCCGCGACGTCCGGCGATGCGACGCTCAAGGTCTGGCCGGACGGCGAGCACACGATCTACAACCACGCGTCCGAGCGCACCGCGCTCGTCTGCGACTGGTTCGCCGAGCGGCTGGCGCGAGCGGCAGCCGTGTGAACACGCATGCGGTGCCGGCCGTGCCGACGGTCGACACCGCGCGTGGCATCCGGCATGACGACGTCGCACCGCCGCCTGCCGCGACGCCGTCGATTTCCACGCGCGTGAAGCCGTACTTCGCCATCCGCTCACGATGGCCGACCGAACCGGGACACGCGTGCAGTTGTGCGGTCATCGTCCGCTTCAACCGCCAACCTTGAACGCCGGCAGCTGCTGCCCGAGCCGCGCCCCCATTTCCGTACCGAGCGCCTGCAGCGCATTGAACGGCCGGACCATCACTTCGAATTCCACGATCCGCCCTTCTTCGTCGAAGCGGATCATGTCGATCCCCTTCAGCGCCTTGTCGCCGACGCTCGCGCTGAATTCCAGCACCACGCTCAGGCCATCGTCGGTGACGAACTGGCGGTAATAGACGAAATTCTCGAGGATCGTGATCACCGTGCGCAGCGCCATCAACAGCGCGGGCGCCGGCCCGTACGGCTTGAACGCCATCGGCGAACGGAACACCGCATCCGGGTGAACGATCGATTCGAGCGCACTGAAATCCTTGCTGTCGATCATCGCGTGCCACACGTCGAGCGATTTCGCGACAGCGGGATGAACTTGCAGCGGTGAGTGTGTCATCGGAAGTCTCCTGACTCATCGGACGGAAAAGAAACGAATCGGCGTCAAAGCGTCGCGGCCAGCGTCGTGCCCTGGTGAATCGCGCGCTTCGCATCGAGTTCGGCGGCCTCGTGTGCGCCGCCGATCAGATGCACGCGGCATCCGGCGGCCTGCAGTTGCTCTGCCAGTTCGCGCGACGGCTCCTGCCCCGCGCAGATCACCACGTTGTCCACCGGCAGCGTCTGTTCGACGCCGTCGATCGTCACGTGCAATCCTTCGTCGTCGATGCGACGGTACGTCACCGCCGACGACATGCCGACGCCGCGCGCCTTCAGCGCCGTGCGGTGGATCCACCCGGTGGTCTTGCCGAGCCCGTCGCCGATCTTCGATGCCTTGCGCTGCAGCAGATGCACCTGCCGCGCGGCCGGCTCGGGTTGCGCACGGCCCAGCCCGCCGGCACTCGCATACGATCGATCGACGCCCCATTCGTTGAAGAACCGGTCCGCGTCCACCTGTTCGCCGCCATCGCGATGAACCAGATATTCCGCGACGTCGAAACCGATGCCGCCGGCGCCGACGATCGCAACGCTGCGGCCCACGGCCTTGTCGTCGCGCAGCACGTCGAGATAACCGAGCGTCTTCGGATGCCCGACGCCGTCGATCGGCGGCGTGCGCGGCACGATGCCCGTCGCGATCACCACCTCGTCGAATTCGCCCTGCAGCAGCATCTCGGCGCTCGCGCGCGTGTTGACATGCAGCGTGATGCCGCGCAACTCGATCTGCCGGCGGAAGTAACGAAGCGTCTCGTTGAACTCTTCCTTGCCGGGCACCTTCTTCGCGATGTTGAACTGGCCGCCGATCTCGGCCCCCGCTTCGTACAGCGTCACCGCGTGACCGCGTTCGGCCGCCGTGACCGCGAAACCGAGGCCCGCCGGACCGGCGCCGACCACCGCGATACGCTTGCGCTGCCGTGCGGGGCGGATCACGAGCTCGGTTTCGTGGCAGGCGCGCGGATTCACGAGGCAGGACGTGATCCTGCCGCTGAACGTATGGTCGAGGCACGCCTGGTTGCAGCCGATGCACGTGTTGATTTCGTCCGCGCGCCCTTCCCGCGCCTTGCGCACGAATTCGGCGTCGGCGAGGAATGGCCGCGCCATCGACACCATGTCGCAATAGCCGTCGGCGAGCAGCTGTTCGGCGACTTCCGGCGTGTTGATCCGGTTGGTCGCCACGAGCGGGATGCCGACCTTGCCCATCAATTGCCGCGTGACCCACGCGTACGCGGCGCGCGGCACCTTGGTCGCGATGGTCGGAATGCGCGCCTCGTGCCAGCCGATGCCGGTATTGAGGATCGTCGCACCGGCCGCCTCGATCGCCTGCGCGAGCCGGATCACCTCGTCGAGCGTCGAGCCGCCTTCGACGAGATCGAGCATCGACAGCCGGTAGATGACGATGAAGTTCTTGCCCACCCGCTCGCGCACGCGCCGCACGATCTCGACCGCGAAACGGATGCGATTCTCGTAGGCGCCGCCCCACGCGTCGTCGCGGTGGTTCGTGCGCGCGGCAATGAACTCGTTGATCAGGTAGCCCTCGGACCCCATGATCTCGACACCGTCGTAGCCCGCATGCTGCGCAAGCGCCGCGCATCGTACGAAATCGGCAATCGTCTCGTCGACTTCGTCGCCGCTCAACGCATGCGGCGTGAACCGGTTGATCGGCGCTTTCAGCGCACTGGGCGCGGCGAGCGCCGGGTGATATGCGTAGCGCCCGAAGTGGAGAATCTGCAGCGCGATCCTGCCGCCCTCCGCATGCACCGCGCGCGTCACGACGCGATGGCGTTCGGCTTCCGCTTCGGTCGTCAGCATCGCGCCGCCCGGCGCCGGGCGGCCGCGTTCGTTCGGCGCGAAGCCACCCGTGACGATCAGGCCGGCCTCGCCTCGTGCGCGCTCCGCGTAGAACGCCGCCATTCGCTCGAATCCGTGCGGCGCTTCCTCGAGGCCGACGTGCATCGACCCCATCAGTACGCGGTTCCTGAGCGACGTGAAGCCCAGTTCGAGCGGGGTCGTCAAATGCGGATAGCGGGATGCCATCGAGTGTCTCCATTTTTATGCAACAAGTTGCACAGATGGTAGTTCACCGCGTTCGTTTACGCAACAAGTTGCATAAACGTGGCCCATGGCTTGTACTGTGGCCCCGATATGGCAAGATGCGGTTCATTCCGCTGCCTCCGCCGATCCGACATGTCCCTGCCTCACGCACTCCTCACCGCGCTCGCCGAACGTCCCGGTTCGGGGTCCGAGCTCGCCGACCGCTTCGATCGCTCGATCGGCTATTTCTGGCAGGCCACGCACCAGCAGATCTACCGCGAACTGGGGCGCCTCGAGGAAACGGGCTGGATCGAATCGCTGCCCGCCGAATCGGGGCGCGGCCGCAAGCGCGCGTACCGGATCCTGCCGGCCGGCAAAAAGGAACTGCGGCGCTGGATCGCCGAACCGGAAGATCCGACGCCGCTGCGCGAAGCGTTGATGGTGCGCCTGCGCGCGGAAGCGGTGCTCGGGCCGGCCGGCCTCGAGGACGAAATCAGGCGGCGCATCGCGCTTCACCAGGAAAAGCTCGACCTGTATCTGCAGATCGAGGCGCGCGATTTTTCGACGCCCGACGATTCACGCACGAAGCGCCTGCAGCATCTGGTGCTGCAGGCCGGCATTGCGAATGAGCGGTTCTGGGTCGAGTTTTCGCAGCATGCGCTCGACACGCTGCGCCTGCCGAAGGACTGAACCGGGTTCGCGCAGCGGCCGCCGGCACGGCTGCACCGGTGTCGCACCGGCGCACGCGGCCGTCGTGGCGCGCTTCGCGCCGCGACGCGCCATACCGTAGTCACGCGTCCGGCAGAATCACCACCTTGCCCTTCACCTGCCGGTTTGCCATCCGCGCGATCGCGTCGGTCGCGCCGGCCAGCGACACGCGCTCGGTGATCGCGGGCCGCACCTTGCCGGCCGCGAACCATTCGGCCAGCAAGCGCATGTTCGCGACATGCTGCGCCGGGTCGCGGCGCACCGCGTCGCCCCAGAACACGCCGAGAATGTCGCGCTCCTTGAGCAGCGCGAGGTTCAGCGCGATCTTCGGAATCTCGCCGGCCGCGAACCCAACGACGAGGAACCGACCGCGCCACGCGGTCGCGCGCAGCGCCGCCTCGCTGTATGCGCCGCCCACCGGATCGTAGACGACGTCGGCGCCGCGCCCGCCGGTCAGTTCGTCCACACGGCGGCGCAGGTCTTCGGTTGCATAGTCGATCGTCTCGTCCGCGCCGGCTTCACGGCACAGCGCGAGCTTGTCCGCGCTCGACGCCGCCGCGATCACGCGCGCGCCGAGCGCCTTCGCGATCTCGATCGCGGCGAGCCCGACCCCGCCCGCCGCGCCCAGCACGAGCAGCGTCTCGCCCGCCTGCAGCCGCGCTCGCTGCTGCAACGCATGCAGCGACGTGCCGTATGCGAGCACGAGCGCCGCGCCCTGCTCGAACGTCATCCCCGGCGGCAACGGAGCGATCTGGTGCGCATCGGCCAAACACTGCTGCGCGAACCCGCCGTGCCCCGTGAACGCGACCACCGAATCGCCGGGCCGCCACGCGGTAACGCCCTCGCCGACCGCGTCGATCACGCCGGCAAACTCGGCACCCGGCGAAAACGGCAGCGCCGGCTTCACCTGATACAACCCCTGGACGATCAGCGCGTCGGGAAAATTGAGCGACGCGGCCTTCACCCGGACCCGGACCTGGCCGGCCGCCGGTTCGGGAATCTCGACGTCTTCGATGCGCAGGCTGTCGATCGGGCCAAATGCGGTACACAACAGGGCTTTCATGCGCTTCTCTCTCCTTGCGCGGCGCGGCCGCGCATCGATGCGGTTTGCGGGATGTTCCCGCGCGCCCGGTTCAAGACGCATGTGCGATGGCCATCCGAGCCGGCCTTCGCGACATCGTCAGCATTCCGGAATGTCGGTGCGGCCACGTTCAGAACCACGCGTCGCGCATGTCGAGCGTCGTCGTGTCGACGCTCGACAGCAGATCGAGCTGTGCGTCCACTTTCGGCAATTCCCAGCGGAAGAAGTAGCGGGCGGCCGCACGCTTGCCGTCGTGGAAATCGCCGGTTTGCCCGTGCGCGGCGAGCGTCACGTCGAGCCACAGCCACGCGACGACGAGATGGCCGAACGCTTCCAGATAGACACTCGCGTTCGCGAGCCGCGCCTGCTGATCGCCGATCGCGCCGAGCTGCCGCGTGACGTCGACCAGCCGCGACCAGCGCTGCGCCAGCGCATCGGCCTGTTCTCGCAGGCCGGCATCGAGCGCCCGCGCGCGTTCGACGCTCGCGCCGATTCTCCCGTCGAGTGCGCGCAGCAGTGCGCCATCGTCCTGCGCGACCTTGCGGCCCAGCAGGTCGAGCGCCTGGATTCCGTGCGTGCCTTCGTGTATCGGGTTGAGCCGATTGTCGCGATAGAGCCGCTCGACCGCGTAATCGCGCGTGTAGCCGTAGCCGCCGTGCACCTGGATCGCGAGGTCGTTCGCCGCGAGACACCACTGCGACGGCCAGCTTTTCGCGATCGGCGTCAGGATGTCGAGCAGCCGCTCGGCCTGGGCGCGCACGGTCGCGTCGTCGTGCGCGCGCGCTTCGTCGACCAGCTTCGCGCAGTACAGGATCAGCGCGAGACCGCCTTCGACATAGGCCTTCTGCGCGAGCAGCATGCGCCGCACGTCAGGATGCTCGACGATCGGCGCCTGCGGCGCGGCGGCATCCTTGCCCGCCGGCCCCAGCGGACGCCCTTGAGGCCGGTTCCGCGCGTAGTCGAGCGCGTGCAGATAACCCGTGTAGCCGAGCGCCACCGCGCCCGCGCCGACACCGATGCGCGCCTCGTTCATCATGTGGAACATGTACGCGAGGCCGTGGTTCGGCCGGCCGACCAGATAACCGATCGCACCCTCCCGCCCTTCCGGCCGGTAGCGCGTGCCTTCGCCGAAGTTCAGCAGGCAGTTGGTGGTGCCGCGGTAGCCCATCTTGTGGTTCAGCCCGGCGAGCACCACGTCGTTGTGCTCGCCCTGCGCGGCGCCGTCGGTACCGGGCAGGTACTTGGGCACGATGAACAGCGAGATGCCCCGCGTGCCGGGAAGCAGCCGGCCGTGTTCGTCGGGGATCTTCGCGAGCACGAGGTGGACGATGTTCTCCGTCAACTCGTGTTCGCCGCCCGAGATCCACATCTTGTTGCCGGTCAGCCGGTAGCGCGGGCCGAGCGGCGAGTCGCACTCGAAATCCGCGCGCGTCGCGATGTCGGACAGCGACGACCCGGCTTGCGGCTCGGACAGGCACATGGTGCCGAAGTAGCGCCCTTCCAGCTCCGGGCGCGCAAACGCGTCGATCTGCGCGGGGGTACCATGCGCGACGAGCAGGTTCGCGTTGGCGACGGTCAGGAACGGATAGGCGGCGGTCGCGATGTTCGCGGCCTGGAAGAACAGGAACGACGCGGCTTCGACCAGCTTCGGCAAGCGCATGCCGCCGAGCGCTTCGTCGTGGCCCGCGGCGATCAGCCCGGCGTCCGCGAAGGCGCGCACGGCCGGTTCGACGTCGGGGATCAGCGTCACGCGCTCGCCGTCGAAGTGCGGTTCCTCGCGATCGCCTCGTGCCGCATGCGGCGCGAACAGGTCTTCGGCAATCCGCTCGCTGGTATCGAGCACCGCGTCGAAGGTCTCGCGACTGTGCTCCGCGTAGCGCGGCAGCGCGACGAGCGCCTCCGCATCGAGCCAGTCGTACAACAGGAACGCGAGATCGCGTCGCGACATCAACAAGCTCATCGTGCTGCCTCCCGGGGGCCGGCTTCGTCAGCCGAATGAAGGGTTCCGTGATTGCGAATGCTGGCAGGAATTTAGCACGGTCGTTCGCAAACAACAACGACGGATGCGCTAGTCCGCGTACCCCGGATTGCGCCGATCGAGCCGGCGCAGCAGCCCGGGCCAGACAAGCGCGCCGGCCCCCATGCCGCGCGTCACCGCGGCGATCTGCTGCTTGATGCCGTCGAGAATCGGCTGTGCGACCGGCAACAGCGCGGTGCCGCCGGCCTGCGCGCGCACCTGGATCATGCAGGCCGCTTCGAAGAAATACATCGCGACGAACGCATCTGCCGGCGTCGCCCCGACGGTCAGCAGGCCGTGGTTGCGCAGCATCAGGTTCGTGTGGGCGCCGAGGTCGCGCACGAGGCGCGCCTTTTCGCCTTCGTTGAGCGCAATGCCCTCGTAGTCGTGATAGCCGAGCGACGCCAGCACGCCGAGCGACTGCTGCGACAGCGGCAGCAACCCGCCCGCCTGCGCCGACACGGCGACGCCGTTGATCGAATGCGTATGCATCACGCACAGCGCGTCGTCGCGGGCCGCGTGCACCGCGCTGTGGATGGTGAAGCCGGCCGGGTTGATCTCGTACGGCGATTCGGACACCTTGCGTCCTTCGAGATCCACCTTCACCAGCGACGATGCCGTGATCTCGTCGAACATCATGCCGTACGGGTTGATCAGGAAATGATGCTCCGGGCCGGGGACGCGCGCGGAAATATGGGTGAACACGAGATCGTCCCAGCCGAACAGCGCGGTGAGGCGGTAAGCCGCCGCCAGGTTGACTCGCGCGTCCCATTCGGTGGGGGAAACCGCCTGCTTCACGCTGACATCGGACGAGGCCATGTCGACACTCCTTGTTCAAGGATGGAAGCGTACCGGGCCGCACGATACGGCCCGGCCCAGGGATTGCGTCACCCCGCGCGGGGCTTCGCGAGCTGATCGGCAACCGGCAGGCTGCGGATGCGCGTGCCGGTCGCCGCGAAGATCGCATTGGTCAGCGCGGGCGCGACGGGCGGCAGGCCCGGCTCGCCCACGCCGCCGAGCGGTGTCGCGAAATCGTCGGGCGCGACGAGATGCACGCGGATTTCACGCGGCGCCTCGTTCATTCTCAGCACCTGGAACCCGTTGAAGTTGCTCTGCTCCGGATGGCCGTCCTTGAACGTGATCTCGCCGTGCAGCGCGATGCCGAGCCCCATCACCACCGCTCCCTCGAGCTGCGAGCGTACGCGCTCCGGATTGACCTGCGGCCCGCAGTCGATCGCGATGTCGACCCGCGGCACCGTGATCTTGCCGTCGGCATCGACCTGCACCTCGCACACCGCCGCCGTATACGACACGAAGCTGCGATGCGCGGCGATCCCGAGCCCGTGCCCCTTCGGTAGCTTGCGCCCCCAGCCCGCCTCGCGCGCGACCGTCTCGACCACGCGCCGCAGCCGCCCGGTGTCGACCGGATACAGCGCCGGATCCTCGCCGTAGTTCACGTTCTTCACCGTGATGTGCGGCTCGAAACGCCGCGCGGGCCCGATCAGTTCGAGCAGGAAATCCTTCGGGTCGCGGCCGGCCGCGTGCGCCAGCTCCGACACGAAACTCTGGATTCCGAACGCATGCGGGATGTTGTAGACCGAGCGGAACCAGCCGATCCGCGTGTGCGCCTGCGCGGCCGGGTTCTCGATCCGCACGTTCGGGATCGCGAACGGCAGGTCCGCGATCCCCTGCGCGAGCTCGCCCGGCTGCTCGTGCACGATGCCGGCCCTGAAGGTCGACTGGATCGACGGCGCAACCGTGCGATGCTGCCACGCGACCACTTTCCCCGACGCATCGATCCCGCCGTCGAACGCTTCGAGCGACACGGCATGGAAGTAGTCGTGCGCGAGGTCGTCCTCGCGCGTGAACGTCAGCTTGACGGGCGCGCCGACCGCCTTCGACAGCAGCGCCGCCTCCACCACGTAGTCGGGCTTCGACTTGCGGCCGAAACCGCCGCCGAGCAGCGTCACGTTGACCGTCACGCGCTCGCCCGGCAACCCGAGCGCCTTCGCGACCTCGTCGCGCGTGGTCTGCGGCGCCTGCGTGCAGGTCCACACTTCGCATCGGCCGTCCGCCACGCGCGCGACGGCCGCGGGCGGCTCCATCGTCGCGTGCGCGAGATGCGGGATGTAGTAGGTCGCACGCACGCGTTTCGCGGCGCCGGCCAGCGCCGCCGCCGCGTCGCCGTCGTTGCGGATCACGTCGCCCGGTTGCGCGGCAGCCGCTTCGAGCGTCTTCCGATACGCGGCCGAGTCGTAGTTCGCATTGGGCCCGTGCTTCCAGTCGATCTTCAGTTGCGCGCGTGCCTGGATCGCCGTCCACGTGTCGCGCGCGACGACGGCCACGCCGCCGAGCGGCTGGAAGCCGGACGGCAACGGCGTCGGCGCGAGCGGCACGACCTTGACGACGCCCGGCAGCTTCTCCGCCGCCGACGCGTCGAACGACGCCACCGTGTCCCCGTAGGCCGGCGGGCGCGCGACGACCGCGTACAGCATGCCGTCGAGCCGCGTGTCGATCCCGTAGTGCGCACGGCCCGCGACGATGTCGCGTCCGTCGATCAATGCCGTTTGGCCCTTGCCGATATAGCGGAATTCGGCTGGCGCTTTCAGCGGTACGGTTGCCGGATCGGGTGCCGGCAACGCGGCCGCTTTCGCCGCCAGTTCGCCGAAGCCGAGCTTGCGTCCGCTCTTCGTGTCGACGACCTCATGCACGGTTGCCTTGACCTGCCGCGCATCGATGCCCCACGCCGCGGCGGCAGCCTGTTCGAGCATCGTGCGCGCCGCCGCGCCCGCGCGGCGCAACGCGGCGAAGCTCTGGCGCAAGCTGCGCGACCCGTCTGTATTCTGGTTGCCGTAGCGCGGCTCGTCGCCGACGGCCTGTGCGACCTTCACGCGCGCCCAGTCCGCGCCCAGCTCGTCCGCCACCACGAGCGCAACGCTCGTGCGCACACCCTGCCCCATCTCGGAGCGGATGCAGGTCACGGTGACCGTGCCATCGGGTGCGATCGCGACGAACAGGCGCGGATCGTCGCGCAACCCGTGCGGCATTCCCGCGCCGCCGTATCGCGGATCTGCACTGACGGGCGGCTGGCCCGGCACGGCCGCGCGCACGAGCGACGGCACGCCGAACGCGAGCAGCAACCCGCCGGACGCGAAGCCGAGCAGCAGCGCGCGACGGCTTTCGTTATGGACGGAGAGTTCGGGCGCGCTCATGCGGCACCTCCGCGGCGCACGGCCAGGCGGATCGCCGCGCGTATGCGCGTGTAAGTGCCGCAGCGGCAGATGTTGCCGGACATCGCATCGTCGATGTCGGCGTCGGTCGGATGGGGATTCGTCTTCAGCAACGACGCGGCCTGCATGATCTGCCCGGACTGGCAGTAGCCGCACTGCGCGACGTTCAGTTCCTGCCACGCCTGCTGCAGCGGATGGGTCAGATCGGTCGACAGGCCCTCGATCGTCGTCACGCGCTTGCCGGACGCGGCCGCGACCGGGGTGATGCACGACCGGATCGCGACGCCATCGACGTGCACGGTGCACGCGCCGCACAGTGCCATCCCGCAGCCGAACTTGGTGCCGGTGTGGCCGAGAACATCGCGCAGATACCAGAGCAACGGCATGTCGGGATTGCCGTCGAAGTGTTGCTCGCTACCGTTGACGGTCAGCGTGATCATCGTTCACCTCCTGGTTGCGATGCCCGCTTCGGGCAGGCATCGGGTGGGGATTCGAACGGCGCGGCGCACATTCCGAACAACCAGGCAGGGCGCCGTGTCGTAGGCCGCGTTGCCTGCAGGCACGGCCCGGCAGATGCTGCAAACGATGCTGCGGCCCGGTTGCCTGCGCAACATGGCAACGAATTCCCGGCCGCTCGCTCGTCCGCATGGATCGCCGATCCGCATTATCGAACCATTTCGGATTTGCCGTCGGATCGGGGGGATTCGGGCGTTTCAGGTAATCGGAGCGGGAAATTTGCCCGGAGATGGCGTGCCGCGACCGGTCACGCTTGCCGGAAAGGTGGGCTGGCGATTCAGGTTTCGACGTTTCGATGCACGGCCGCAGGTGGTTCGCTCTCGTTCTTGCACGGCGACTGGCCACGTTCGCCGGGCGCTGCGGCGCCGCGGTAGCAAAGGCGGACGACCAGACCCGCCCTGTGCAATCAGCGGGCCGAGAAACCGGAAATGATCGAGCGCGCAAACGCAAACGTCCGGCCGGCCTCCCGGCCGGACCGGATCATCCCGCGATTGCAACGAGCGGTTCAGACGCTAGCGCGCCACGATGCTCACCGCGACCTCAACGCCTGCAACCCCAGCGTGAGCGCGTTGAACGGCATTTCCGCCGCCCCCATCGAAAAGCTCGTCGCCTTCGTGGGTACGCCCGAGTTCCGCATCAGCGCGTGAACGATCCGCTCGCTCGCATGACCGTCGCCGTACGGATTGCTCGCGCGCGCCATCTCCCCGTAAGCGCTCTCGCTGTCGAACAGCCGCGACGCTTCCCACACGATCCGCTCCTGATCGGTACCGACGAGCCGCGCGGTACCGGCCTGGATCGCCTCGGGCCGCTCCGTCGTCTCGCGCGTGACGAGCACCGGCTTGCCCAGCGCGGGCCCTTCTTCCTGAATGCCGCCCGAATCGGTGATGATGAAATGCGCACGCGACATCAGGAATACGAACGACAGATATTCCTGCGGCTCGATCAGGTAGATGTTCGGCAGGTTACCGAGCCGTGCGCGCGCCGGCTCCCGCACGTTCGGATTCATGTGCAGCGGATAGACGAACTGGGCGTCGGGATAGCGCTTCGCGAGCGCGCACAGCGCATCGCAGAAATTCTGGAACGGTTCGCCGAAACTTTCGCGGCGATGGCCCGTGATCAGCACCATGCGCCGCGACGGCTCGAGAAACGGAAACTGTCCCGCGACCTTCTCCGTCAGCGCCGTCGTGCAATCCAGCATGCGCTTGACCTCGTGCAGCGCATCGATCACGGTATTGCCGGTCAGCACGACCGCCGCGCCCGGCACGCCCTCGCTGAGCAGGTTGTCGCGTGCCTGCCCGGTCGGCGCGAAATGCCACGACGATACCGCGTCGGTCACGCGGCGGTTCAACTCCTCCGGCCACGGCGACCAGATGTCGCCGCTGCGCAAGCCGGCCTCCACATGCCCGACCGGCAAATAGCGGTAGAAAGCCGCCAGACTGACCGCGAGCGTGGTCGTCGTATCGCCGTGCACCAGCACGACGTCCGGGCGCAACTCGTCGAAGACGACGCCGATTGCCTGCAGAATGCCGGTCGTCACGTCGGTCAGCGTCTGGCTTTGCCGCATCACGTTGAGATCGTAGTCGGGCTTGATGTCGAACAGCGTCAGCACCTGATCGAGCATTTCGCGGTGCTGCGCGGTCACGCATACCCTGGCGTCGACACCCGCCTGTGCTTTTAATGCACGCACCAGCGGTGCCATCTTGATGGCCTCCGGCCGAGTCCCGAACACAAGCAAAATCTTTTTCATCGTTATCCTCGTTGACCCATATCGCGCTGAATGACCCTGCTCGCGGCGCGAAGCATGTAATCAGACGGCACCTTCCGTACTCGCACGCGATCGACACGCTGCAGTGTCGCGGAGCGAGCGCGCCGCCCTGTCCACGTGGTCTGCGCCACGCGAATCGTCGTACTACCGGCGTCTCGTTGCACTTGATCAGTCACGTCATGAGTCGTTCCTCGCTTGGCCAGGCGTCACGTCCGTTCGTCACGTCCCCCTCCACTACAGCAATATTCAAACCAGTCGCACTGCGGCCGTGTCCGGTTCACACCGCATGCACCGTGCACACGCGATGCACGATGAAATGTTTCACAACTGCTACGCGTGTCGCATCGCCGGTCAAGCGCGATACAGGCAAAAATCCGGGCAGTTTCATGGCCCCTTCAACGGCGTCGTCCGATGAATCGCGGACGCGTGTCGCGCATTCGTTTCGCATCGGATCTCGCGGATCTGTCGAAGCGCGTTGCGTTTACTCGATCCGCCACTTTTGTCTGTGCAGCGGACGGCGCAATCGGCCGCTCGGCCGCGATCCCGCACGAGGGATTTACCTGACATGCAACGTCGTTCACGTCGCACGAATCGATGCATGCGAAATGTTGCGAATGTGTAACGCTGATCCGAAACGGGGCGGATACATCGACGCGCGGCCAATGCGGCGCATGCGCCTGCATGAATCGCATCGGCACCCCGGCCGATGCGCACACAACGAACGACACCGCGCGCATCACCGCGCAAAGTCACGCTGCCGGCGCGGTACGCGTTCGACAGACGATTCGCTGGACCCATCGAACGTGCGGGCTGCAATCCCGGTCGCGCGCGGGCAATCGGCCTGCACGCGGGCTGATTCTTCGATGAATCAAAATCCGCCGCCGCTGTCCGCGCCACGCCCCCGGCCTCCGCCCCTGCTCCTTGCTGCGCGCGGCATCGCGGCCGATGGCTCACGCCTTGCTTAATGACAGTCAGGTGTACCTCGAAGCACGCGCCGGACAGCGGACGAACGGGGACGCCCAAGCAACGAAGCCGGGAGGAAACGCGACGCGTCCGCCGGGAGCTAAAAACAAGCGCTCCTGCGCACCGCGCGTGCCGACGTGTCCTGTTGCAATACGCGATCCGCGGGCCAGGTTCAGGCTCCGATGCACGGAACTGCCTCGTGGACGCATATCCCGGTACGAGCCTCGGGTTCACCCGCATCACCGTGAACCGAGCCGCAACGTCGACACGCTCGCCAGGCGCGACGCGGCCAACGCCGCACCCGGCGACGATTGCACAGGACCCCGCGCAGGAGCCCAAGACATGAAACGGCCCGCGCTTTCCCCGACCGCACGCTCGCGCGTCGCGGCCACCATCGCACTGTGCCGCCTGTGGCACGTCGCCTGCTGTCTCGCCGCGTGCGGCTTCGCACTGCACGCGAGCGCCGCCGAGCTCCGGCTCGAAGGGCTGTACCAGCGCACCGACGGTGCGATCACCGTGCGCCTGAACGGCGTCGGCATCGATCCGTATTTCGCGGCAAAAGCGCTGCTCGCCGCGTCCGACGCGCAACTCGACGCCCGTCAGGCCGCACTCGCGTGGATCGCATGGTTGCTGCCGCGCCAGCGCCCGGATGGCGGCTTCGATCGCTACTGCGTGAAGGACGGCCGCTACCGCTCATGTGCCGAAGCGGAAACCGACGACGCGATGACGGCGACCTGGATCGAATTGCTCGCCCGCTTCGCGCCGCCCGGCGGCTTGCCCGCCGCGTGGGAACTCAGCCTGAACCGCGCCGCCATGCATCTGGAGACGCTGCTCGACAAGCCCTCCGGCGTGTATCAGATCTCGTCTTCACTGCACGTCGCGCTGCTGATGGACAACGTCGAGGTACACAGCGCGTTCCAGGCACTCGCGGCGTACTACGTCCGGCGCGCCGACTACACGCATGCGGGCCCGTGGAGCCTGCGCGCCGACCAGCTTGCCTCCGCGATCCTGAAGGTGTTCTGGCGCGGCACGGCATCCGGTTTTCGCGCCAGCACGCAGCAGGTCAGCGATGCGAGTTTTTACCCGGCGAAGATCGCGCAGATCCTCCCGCTCCTTTCCGGTATTCAGGTTCCCGAACAATCCAGCGAGGCGATCTATGCACGGTGGATCCGGAAGTACGGCAGGAGCTGGCCGCAACTTGCCAACACCGACTACCCGTGGAGCCTGATCGCGCTGGTCGCGGTCAAGATGAACGATTGGAGCACGGTTGCCTGCTGGCAAGCGCGATCGGGGCCATACCGGCACGGCGCGCACTGGAACGTATTGGAAGAGTCGCTTTATCTGGCATTCGAAAGCCGGATGGCCGATCCCGTCATCCCCGCTCGATGCGGGCTCACGACGGCGGCGGCAACGGCAACCGCATCGCGCTGACGCAACGGCGCGTGCGGTCCATGATCACTAAACGGGAAGGAGGCGTGTCATGTGTGGCATCGTCGGCGCAGTCGCGCAACGGGACATCGTCCCGATTCTGATTGAAGGTTTGCGTCGCCTCGAATATCGCGGCTACGATTCATGCGGCGTGGCAACGGTCGTCGACGGCCAGGCGCGCCGCGAGCGCAGCGTGTCGCGCGTCGCCGATCTCGACGCGCACGTGCGCACCGCCGGCCTGACCGGCAGCACCGGCATCGCGCACACGCGCTGGGCGACGCACGGTGCGCCGGCCACCTGCAACGCGCATCCGATCTTCTCGCGCGACGAAATCGCGCTCGTGCACAACGGCATCATCGAGAACCATGAAACGTTGCGCAAGCAACTTTCCGACGCGCACTACGAATTCGACGGCCAGACCGACACCGAGGTCGTCGCACACCTGATCCACAGCAAGTATCGCGGCGACCTGCTCGCCGCCGTGCGCGCGGCAACGTCGCAACTTCACGGTGCCTACGCGATCGCGGTGTTCAGCAAGCACGAGCCGCAGCGGCTGATCGGCGCACGGGTCGGCTCGCCGCTCGTCGTCGGCGTGACGGATGGCGAATGCTTTCTTGCGTCCGACGCGCTCGCGCTCGCCGGCATCACCGACCGCTTCATCTTTCTCGAGGAAGGCGACATCGTCGAGTTGACGCCGGGCGGCGTGCGCGTACTCGATCGCGGTGGCGCGCCGGTCGAGCGCGCGGTACAGACCATTTCGTCCGCGCAGGCCGCGGTCGAACTCGGGCCGTACCGGCATTTCATGCAGAAAGAGATATTCGAGCAACCGCAGGCCGTGGCCGCGACCATCCCGGATGCCGGGCTGTTCGATCCGGCCGTATTCGGCCCCGACGCCGCGCGCGCATTCGAGCAGATCGACAACGTGCTGATTCTCGCGTGCGGCACGAGTCACTATTCCGGCCTGACCGCGCGCCGCTGGCTCGAAACGATCGCGCGCGTGCCCGCCCAGGTCGAGATCGCGAGTGAATACCGTTACAGCGACGCGCTCGCAACGCCGAATACGCTGGTGGTGAGCGTGTCGCAATCCGGCGAGACCGCCGACACGCTCGCCGCGCTGAAGTATGCGCAGGCGCTCGGCCATATCGATACGCTGGCGATCTGCAACGTGCCGACCAGCGCGATGATGCGTCAGGCAGGCCTGCGCTTCCTGACGCGGGCCGGCCCGGAAATCGGCGTCGCGTCGACCAAGGCGTTCACGACGCAGCTCGTCGCGCTGTTCATTCTCGCCGTCACGCTCGGGCGGCTGCGCGGCTACGTCGACGATGCACAGCTCGCGCGCTACACGATGCAATTGCGGCGGCTGCCCGGCGCGCTCGAGGACGTACTTGGGCTCGAGCCGCAGATCGAGCGCTGGGCGGGGGAATTCTCGCAGCATGAAAATGCGCTGTTCCTCGGACGCGGGCTGCACTACCCGATCGCGCTCGAAGGTGCGTTGAAGTTGAAGGAGATTTCGTACATCCATGCGGAGGCGTATCCCGCGGGTGAGCTCAAGCACGGGCCGCTCGCGCTCGTGACGCACACGATGCCCGTCGCGACGATCGCGCCGAACGATGCGCTGCTCGAGAAGCTGAAGTCGAACATGCAGGAAGTGCGGGCGCGCGGCGGGCAGCTCTACGTGTTCGCCGACGCAGATACGCGGATCGACAACAGCGAAGGCGTGTCGGTGCTGCGGATGCCGGATTACTACGGGTTGTTGTCGCCGATCCTGCACGTCGTGCCGCTGCAGTTGCTCGCGTATCACGCGGCGTGTCTGCGTGGGGCGGATATCGACAAGCCGAGGAATCTGGCGAAATCGGTTACGGTGGAGTGAGGGGGGTACCGCGGGCGGACTGGTGAAGGTCTTCAAGTGCTGAGACTGGCCCGCCCTACACGACTCGAACGTGTGACCTACGGCTTAGAAGGCCGTTGCTCTATCCAGCTGAGCTAAGGGCGGTCGGGGAGAAAAGACACGGCCTGCACGAGCCGCATCTGACGCAAGACTTCGAGCACCGGCAAAACCGGCAAACCACAAACCACAAACCAGACTCGAAGCCCCGAAACAAAACGGGCCCGGCATGAAGCCGAGCCCGAAATTATACCCGATCATCGCGTCACATCATGCGAAACCGGCCAACGCAGCCTCAGACCGGCTGCGGATGCATCATGAACCAGCCGAGGCAGAACACGCCGGCGATCACGCAATACACGCCGAACGAAGCCAGCCGGCCACGCCCTTCGAAATAGCGCATCAGGAACCGCACGCTCAGGTACGCGGCGATCGCCGTCAGCACGCCGCCGAGCAGCGCATCGGCGAGCTGGTCGCGCGCATGGAACAGCTTCGGCAGTTCGAGCACGCCCGCCGCGAAGATGATCGGCGTACCGAGCAGGAACGAAAATTCCGCGGCCTTCTCCGCCGTCAGGCCCGCCGCATTGCCGGCGATCATCGTCAGCCCGCTGCGCGAGAAACCCGGAATCAGCGCGCCGATCTGTGCGAGACCGACGAAAAACGCCTGCTTGAACGTCATCTTTTCGGGTGCCTGATGCGCGCGGCTACGCTGGATGCGATCGCCGAGCCACAGCAGCACGCCGTTCACGATCAGCGCGATCGCGACGATCCGCAGGTCGTGGAACACGCGTTCGATGCGCTTCTCGAGGAGCAGCCCGACGATGCCGGTCGGGATCGTACCGATGATGAGCGCCCACATCAGGTGCCCGTCGTCGTTCTTGCGGCCGCCGAGCTGCGCGAAGAAGCCGCCGATCAGCGCGATCCAGCGCGCGCGGAAGTACCACAGCAGCGCCAGCGCGGTGCCGAGGTGCAGCGCAACGAGGAACGGCAGCAGTTGCGGTGCGTGCTTGTCGATGTGCATGCCGAACAGCGCCGGCACGAGCAGCGTATGGCCAAGGCTGCTGACGGGAAAGAGTTCGGTGACGCCCTGCAGGACGCTCAGGAATACCAGAAACCAGAGACTCACGCGTCGGTCCTTTTAATGAAGATTGAGCGGGAAGAGAAGCGGACGACGCGATGCGCGTCCGAAAAAACGCGCCCCGATTATGCCGAGCCCGGATTACTGCGCCAAGGCATTTGGCGGGATATTGCGGCAATGCACACAAACGCTTGCAACTTGTAAGCGCCCGGAAAGCAAAAAGCCCGCCATTTGCATGGCGGGCCTTTCGATTTCGGCAGGAATTGCCGTCAGCGGCCGAGCTGATAGAAAAATAATACCGTGCTGCCCGTGAACATGCCGAACAGTGCGAGTCCCATTGCCATTGCCAGATCCATGGCCCCCTCCACGAAGTGTCATGACCCGGCAACCTCACCGGTTTAGAGGCATTATCCCGACCGTTGACGGTCTTAAAAACTCGCGATTTCCCGAGAAGGGTTTTCCCCAAGCCGCCACGGCCCGATAATGGAGCGCGCCGTTCCCGTTCACCCGCCCAACCCGATTCGCCATGCCGACCTTCCAGCAACACGACATTCACGAACTTCACGCCGGCCCGTCGCTCGTCCGGGTCGCTCCGCAATTCGGCGGCCGCCTGCTGTCATGGGATGTCGACGGCGAACCGGTCATCTTCTGGCCGGAAACGGCCGACTGGAGCAACCTCGCGCGCGTGCGCGGCGGCAACCCGCTGCTGTTCCCGTTCCTCGGCCGTCACCGCGTCGACGGCGAGCTCGGCCGCTGGCGCGACGCCGCCGGCGTGGTACGCGACCTGCCGATGCACGGCTTCGCGCGCGACCTGCCGTTCGCCGCGCAACCGTCGGCCGACGGCGCCTCGTTGTCGATGACGCTCGACGCGACCGACGCACTGCGCGCGAGCTACCCGTTCGATTTCCGGTTCGAAACGACCTACCGGCTGGCCGACTCGCACACGCTCGAAGTCGCGCTGACGACAACCAATCGCGGCGACACGCCGCTGCCCTACTACGCCGGTCACCATTTCTATTTCGCGCTGCCGCACGGCGAACGCGCGGAAACCACGCTCGAACTGCCGCCCACGCATCGCTGCGCGCAGCAGCCGGACGGTTCGATCAGCCCGCCCGAGCCGGGCGAAGCGCGCTATCGCCTCGACAACCCGGATATCCTCGACCGCTTCCACTGCCTCGACGGCGTGCCGGCCACGCCGGTGCGCATCGTGATGCCGGGCCGGCGCCGCACGATCGAGATCGCGCTCGACGTGCCGGGCTCGATCCCGTGGTACGCGGTCACGACCTGGACCGAAAAGCCGGATTCCGACTTCTATTGCGTCGAACCGTGGCTCGGCCTGCCGGACGCGATCCACAACGGCCTCGGGCTGCGCATGCTCGCGCCGGGCGCGACCGAAACGGCCACGCTGCGGATTCGCGTCCTCCCGCTCGCCAGCTGAAACGTGGGCCGAGACGCCGGCCACGCGGGCTGAGACGCCGGCCGAACCGGCGTCCGACGCCCCGGCAACGGCACAAACTGCGGTGCGCGGGTCGAACCCGTTAAAATCGGACGTTTTGTGTTGCCTGCCGCGTCACGAGCGGCAGGGTCTTGCGAGGTTCAATGTTCGGAACAACAACGAAGCGACTCTTCGCAGCCGCCTGCGCCGCCCTGCTCGTCGCGTGCGGCTCCGCGCCCGTCGGCCCCGGGTTCTATCGCGTCGAACGCGGCGATACGCTCTACAAGATCGCGCGCGACAACCGCACGTCGGTATCGAACATCGTGCGCTGGAACCAGATGACGAACCCCGATGCGATCGAAGTCGGCCAGGTGCTGCGCGTCGCGCCGCCGCCCGGCACGACCACCGCATCGACGCCGTCGACCACCGGCACCGGCAGTGCCGGCCGGGCCCGCCCCGCGCCTTCCGCACCGGTTGAATCGGCCGTCAAGCCGGCCACGAGCATCGCGCTGATCTGGCCGGCGGCCGGCAACGTGGTCCGCACGTTCGACGGCTCGAAATCGAAGGGGATCGACATCGCGAATTCGCCGGGTACACCGGTGGTCGCGGCCGCGCCGGGTGTGGTGGTCTACGCGGGTAACGGGCTGCGCGGCTACGGCAACCTGATCATCCTCAAGCACAACGCCGACTACCTGACCGCCTACGCGCACAACCGTGCGCTGCTGGTGAAGGAAGGCCAGTCGGTCACGCAGGGGCAATCGATCGCCGAGATGGGCAACAGCGACAGCGATCGCGTCGCGCTGCATTTCGAATTGCGCTACGGCGGCCGGTCGATCGACCCGTCACGCTACCTGCCGGCGCGTTGAGCGCCCGACGAACGACACGCGACGCCGGCACGCATCGCGTGCCGTCGCGGTGAAAATCGGGAAAGGTGATGTCAGCGCTTGCGCAGACGTCCGGTGAAACGGCCGGACAACGGATCGACGCGACAAGCGAACGCTACCAGCACGCCGATTCCGATCAGGCTGAACCCCGCAGCTATCAGAAGCAAATCCATGGTCACACACTGATTTTTAAGTGATCTTATGCGTCATTGCGGAATCGTGCACTGAGCCGCAGCAATTGGACGAGTGCGAGGATTCCCTACCCTCAGGCGTCATTGTGGATTCCCCTGCGTGAAACCCTGATGTAAGCCGTTCGCCTGACACCACGCCGCCACCCAGGAGACACTGCGATGCTGCCCGCCACCGACCGCTACGACGACCTGCTCTCCCGCTTCGCGTGGGACGTTCCGGCCCGCTACAACATCGGCGTGGACGTCTGCGACAAATGGGCGGACGGCAGCGGACGCCTCGCGCTGATCCACGAAACGGCGCAAGGCGACGTGTCCCGCATCACATTCGACGACCTGAGGAATGCCTCTAACCGGCTCGCGAACAGCTTCGTGCGCGCCGGCCTGCGGCGCGGCGACCGCATCGGCATCTTTCTCGCGCAGGGCCCCGAAACGGCCATCGCGCACCTCGCCGCGTACAAGCTCGGCGCCATCGCGGTGCCGCTCTTCACGTTGTTCGGCGTCGATGCGCTCGAATACCGGCTCGCGAACAGCGAGGCGGCCACGCTCGTTACCGATGCGGCCGGCTACGCGAAAATCGCATCGCTGCGCGCGCAGTTGCCGGCACTGCACACCATCTATTGCATCGGCGACGATGCGCCCGACGCTCCCGGCCTGCTGCGCTACGACGCGGCGCTCGCCGCCGAGACGCCCGACTTCGTGCCGGCTGATACGGCCGCCGACGATCCGGCGCTCATCATCTATACGTCCGGCACGACGGGCAAGCCAAAAGGCGCGCTGCACGCGCATCGCGTGCTACTTGGCCACCTGCCGGGCGTCGAGATGTCGCAGCAGTGCTTCCCGCGCGACGCGCGCCTGTTCTGGACACCCGCCGACTGGGCATGGATCGGCGGCCTGCTCGACGTGCTGCTGCCATCATGGCATCACGGCGTGCCCGTGCTCGCCCGCCGCTTCGAGAAATTCGACGGCGACGCCGCGTTCGCGCTGATGGCCCGGCACGGCGTCACCCACGCGTTCCTGCCGCCCACCGCACTGAAGCTGATGCGCACCGTCCCGGCACCGCGCGAACGCTACGCGCTGTCGCTGAAATCGGTCGCGAGCGGCGGGGAGACGCTCGGCACCGAACTGACGGCCTGGGGACGCGACGCGCTCGGCGTGACGATCAACGAGTTCTACGGGCAAACCGAGTGCAACATGGTGCTGTCGTCGTGCGCGGCGCTGTTCGATGCGCAGCCCGGCGCAATCGGCAAGGCGGTGCCCGGCCATGCGGTCGCGATCGTCGACGCGGACGGCACGCCGCTGCCGCCCGGCGTCGAAGGGCGCATCGCGGTGCGCCGCCCCGATCCGGTGATGTTCCTCGAGTACTGGCGCAACGCCGACGCGACCCGCGACAAGTTCGCGGGCGACTACCTGCTCACCGGCGATACAGGCATGATCGACGCCGACGGTTTCGTCCGCTTCGTCGGCCGCGACGACGACGTGATCACGAGCGCCGGCTACCGGATCGGCCCGGGCCCGATCGAGGACTGCCTGCTCACGCATCCGGCGGTGCGGATGGCGGCCGTCGTCGGCGTGCCCGACGCGACGCGTACCGAGATCGTCAAGGCGTTCATCGTGCTGAATCCCGGTCACGCCGGCGACGATGCGCTCGTTCAGGCACTGCAGGCCCACGTGCGCACGCGCCTCGCCGCCCACGAGTATCCGCGCGCGATCGCGTTCGTCGACAGCCTGCCGATGACCCCGACCGGCAAGATCGTGCGCCGCGCGCTGCGCGACGCGTAAGCGGGCCGCCACCCGCGCCGCCCGCCCGGCCGGATGGTTTATAGTGGCGCCACCACGCAGTCTTTCCAAGAAAACGATGTCCTCTGATCACCACGCCGCCGCGGGCGCGTCGCACAGCCCCCTCTACGCCAAACTCCTCGGCGAAACCGCCAAGATCGACTGGTGCGATCTCGAACGCTTCTTCGCACAGGGCAAGCTGCTGTCCGTTGCGCGCGACCTCGATCTCGTCAGCGTCGCGGAAGCGGTTGCCGCCGACGACGCCGAACAGGTCACGCGCTGGCTGTCCGCGGGTTTCGTCGCGCGCATGCCGGCCGAAACCGCCGCCGATTACGCGGCGCGCAACCCAGAGCTGTGGGCAGTCGTCGTCTCGCCGTGGGTGTGCGTGCAGGAACGCGCCTGACGCGTCCGCCATGTCCGAATCCGCGTTACCGCACGGGGCCGGCACGGGCTCGGCCACCGTCACGCACCGGCGCGTCCTCGCGCTCGCGTTTCCGATCGTCCTGGCGAACCTGACCCAGCCGATCCTCGGCGCCGTCGACACGGCCGTCGCCGGCCACCTCGACGGCGCGCAGTATCTCGGCGGCGTCGCGCTCGGCGGGCTGTTCTTCAATTTCGTGTTCTGGGGATTCGGTTTCCTGCGAATGGGGACGACCGGTCTCGTCGCGCAGGCGCACGGTGCCGGCGACGCCGCCGGGATCCGCCTGAACGTGCTGCGCGCGTTGATCGTCGCGTTCGCGCTCGGCGCCGCGGTGCTGGCGCTGCAGGTGCCGCTGCTGTCGTTTGCGCTGTCGGCGCTCGGCGGCAGCGATGCCGTCCGCGCGACTGCGCTGTCCTACAGCCACGCGCGTATCTGGAGCGCACCGTTCGCGCTCGCGAACTACGTCGTGCTCGGCTACCTGCTCGGTGTGCAGCGCGTGCGGCTCGCGCTCGTCGCGCAGGTGTTCATCAATGCGGTCAACATCGGCGCCGTCCTGCTCTACGTGTATGGCTTCGGCTGGGGCATTGCCGGCATCGGCGCCGCGACGGCCACGGCAGACGCATGCGGCTTCGCGCTCGGCGCATGGATGCTGTGGCGGCTACGGCCGCGCGGCCTTGCGCCGATCGCGGTACGTGCACTCGCCGACCGCGTCGCACTCAAGCGGCTGATCGCGCTCAATCGCGACATCTTCCTGCGCACGCTGTGCCTGCTCGGCGCATTCGGCTGGTTCGCGCACCTCGGTGCGAAACAGGGCGATGCGACGCTCGCGGCAAACGCGCTGCTGCTGAATTTCCAGACGTTCATGGCGTACGGCCTCGACGGCTTCGCGCATGCGGCCGAGGCACTCGTCGGCGCGGCGGCCGGCGCACGCGACCGCAGTGCCTTCCGGCAGGCCGTGCGCGTCACCCTGCTCTGGTCGGCGCTCGGCGCGCTGCTGTTCGCGCTGGTGTACTGGGCCGCCGGCAGCTGGATCGTCGCGCGCCTGACCGATCAGGCCGAGATCCGCGAGGTTGCGCTGCGCTACCTGCCGTGGGCCGCGATTTCACCGATCGTGTCGGTCTGGGGCTTCCTGCTCGACGGCGTCTTCATCGGTGCGACGCAGACACAATCGCTGATGCGCGCAATGGTCGCGTCGCTCTCGATCTTCGTTGTCGCCACACTCGCCGCCGTCGGCACCTTCGGCAATCACGGCCTCTGGTTCGCGCTGCTGCTGTTCATGGCCGCGCGCGGCGCGACGCTGGCGCGCTACCTGCCGGGGCTGTTGCGGCGCATCGGCACCGATACACCCGCGGCCCGCGCCTGATGGCGCGCCGAACCGGCCCTAAGCGGGTCCGAGCGGCCTTAAACATCCGTTACTGCGCCGGTTTGGGCGGCGGTGCATCGAGCATCGTCGGCGGCGTCATGTCGGTCGGCACGCCGTGATAGTCGGCCGGATCTTCCGGCGGATGGCCGCGACGGGCCTGATGAGGATCGCTGGTACAGGCAGCGAGAAAAGATGCGGCCAGCACGGCCAGCATGAAACGGGTCATCGGGTAAGGCTCCGGAAATCGGCGCGCCCATCGCACGCCGGGACCGCGCCGAGTCTAGCGGAAATCCTGCTTCGGAGTCGCGCCGCGCATGTCCTACTATGTACGCATGGCGCTGTGCCGTGGAAAGGAGGCTGCCATGTCGTCTGAGGAAATTGCCGGCCTGATCGGCCTGTTCATCGGCCTGATGGTGTTCGTCGCCCTGTCGTTCTTCGAGTCGCGCGAATACAAGCGCAGCCATGGCGGCGAAGGGATCATCCATCACTGGATGGCCGAACACCACCTGCTCGACTGGCGGCGCAAGCACTAAGCGCGCCGCTGCCGTCCGGCCCTCCCCCGGGCCGTTCCCGAACGTGCCGTCTCACGGCACGCCGGTGATCGCGTATCGCCGAAATTAACGGGGCCCGATTCACACACGTCGATCAAATGGACGAACGCCGTCGCGCGGCTCATGCCGCACGACGGCGTTCGCGTGCACGCGCCCGAACCAGCAGGCGGGCGCGACGCGGTTCAGACGGCTCAGCCCAGGAAGTGGCGGGCGTAGCGCGCGTTGATGTCGGACAGACGGAACAGCGTCAGGAAATCCGCGCAGTTGAAGTCGGGATCCCAGGCCGGCGCACCGCAGATCTTCGCGCCGAGACGCAGGTAACCCTTGATCAGCGGCGGCGGCGCTACAACGGTGCCCGTCTGCAATTCGTCGACCGGCAGGGCCGTATGCGGGAACGCACGATACTCGGGCGCCGTCAGCGAACCTGCCGACAGCGACTGGTACAGGTTCGCCGCATAGTGACCGCCGTCGGCCATCGACACGCTCGCGCAGCCGAGCATCGTCTCGTAGCCGTTCTGCATCATGTACGTGCCGAGACCGCCCCACAGCGCCATGATGACGGCGCCGCTGCGGTAGTCGCTGTGCACGCACGAGCGGCCGACCTCGACCATCTTGCCGCGCAGGTGCGTGAGGCGCGACAGGTCGAATTCGCCTTCGGCGTACAGGCGGCCGACACGCGCCGCCTGGTGCGGCGGCAGCACGCGATACGTGCCGACGACCTTCAGGGTGTCGAGATCGCGAACCAGCAGGTGGTCGCAGTACGCATCGAACGGATCGACGTCGAGACCGGAGGGGCCGCTGACCTGCGCGCCCATCTCTTCGGCGAACACGCTGTAACGCAGGCGCTGGGCTTCGCGCAATTCGTCTTCCGTACGCGCCCACGCGGCGCGCAGGCGATACTCCGATGTGACGGTTTCAGCAGCGCGCGGCAGGAGGCGCCGCGACGTGTCGAGGGGCAGCGAGGCAAAAGGGAGCGTAGGCGTCGGCAGTTCTCGCATTAGGCTTTCCTGATCGTAAGGAATAGGACGACATGCCCGCCAATGTAGTAATCGGCCGTGACCGTTATGTGGCACGACCGTGTCCTTTCAATGACGTGTCGCCGAATTGACTTTAGCAGAAAGCTTGCGAAACCGTATGACGAAACCCTTCAAAGCGCTTCAGGCGGGCCTCACACCAGGTCGGGCGTCAATACTGCCCGCAGCACGGCCTGCCGGCTGCCGTCGCGCGTGCGGCTCGCGAGCCACACGATTCCGCCCTTCTTGACGCTCCAGCTGTCGTCGCCGCCGGCGATCAGTTGCGCGGCGACGCTGCCGAGCGTCGGCTGGTGGCCGACGATCACGACCGTCGGCGCGATGCCGTCCGGCCAGCCGGCCGCCGCCAGCACGTCGTCGACGCTGCCGCCCGGCGCGAGCGCCTCGACCGTCCGGTACTGGTCGGTCAGCGCCTCGACGGTCTGTACGGTGCGGGCCGCCGGGCTCGCGAGGATCACGGTGTTCGTCTCGAGCCGGCCACGCAGCCACTTGGCCATCGCCTGCGCGTCCTTGCGGCCGCGGACGGTCAACTGTCGCGCGAGATCGCTCGTCGCGTAGTCTTCGGCTTCGGCGTGGCGCCACAGGATCAGGTTCATCATGATGTTCTCCTTGCTTCGGCGGGCGGCCCCGCGCCCATGCGTGCGGGCCGGCCGATTACCGTGCGAATTGTCGCAAATTGCGGCTCGTTCGCCGCCGCGGCATTTACCCGCATATAGGGATTGACCGGATCAGCCATTCAAAGATAGAATCTTTGGCTCGTCGGAGCGTAGCGCAGCCTGGTAGCGCATCTGATTTGGGATCAGAGGGTCGAAGGTTCGAATCCTTTCGCTCCGACCACCGGAATCAAGGGGTTACAACACGAAGTGTTGTAACCCCTTTTCCATTTCGGGCCCGTGAAAGATCCCGGGCAACCGCCGCATTTCGCGCCACGTAGTCACTCGATCCGCACGAGATCACGCGGCGCGAGCGGCAATCGATCGGCAGGCGTGCTTTCCGATGGCCGCCCTTTCGATCCGGAATATCGATAAACCAGATACTTCCCGTCCGTCTCGCCGCCTTCGTAGGGGATGATCACCCACATCTCCCGACGCCCCGAATACAGCCACCGCGGAAGCGCCTTCTCCGCGAAATAGATCCGCTCTTCGACATGCGTGACCGGATTCAGCCGGATTGCGACGCCCTTCAGGTAAGGCGATCCGTAGTTCAGTACGAAGACGAGGGTCTTGCCGACGCACCTAGACAACGCAATCCTGCCCACGAAATCGGTCTCCGGCATGTCAAGGAACGCGCGCCCGGTCTTGTGCCCCCGCCGCACGAACAGCGCATCGCCGTCCAACCCATGCGAGCGGGCGTCGAGCGCAATGCGGCTCCCGTCCGCCAGCGGGCAGGAAAGCACCTGACGCAGGCCGCCGGCCTCATCGATTCCCGGCGTCGCGCCGAACGTCGCTGTTGCCATCGATAAAAGACCGACGACGAGCACTTTCATTCGACCGTTACCGGTCAGTTGCGTCGCGAATCGACTCATTGAGGTGCAGCATCGCGGGTTATCCACTTCGGTACGCTCGCACGAATCACCTTTTCCCAGGGACAAACCGGCGCCTCAACGGGGCCAACTCGAACCCGTAGCGGTACCATTATCGGCGCCCCAATGCCAAACCGGAGTTTCGTCGACCATGCCGACATCCCTGTCGTCCCTGCAACTGCCCGAAGGCCTCGGCACCATCGGGAATCTGGCTGTCGAGTTCGTCGAGGATGAACGGAAAACATACGAGATGTGGATGCTCGAAACGGACCTTCCTTTCGACGAAGCCGTGTCGCGGTTTTCAGCCTTCGTCAAGCGCCATTTCGGCGGCGACGAGCGGGCTTCGTCCGCCGACCGCTTCGGCTTCCGCAGCTGGGCGGCCTCCTGGTCCCGCGAGAGACAGGAGATCTCGGCCCAGCTCACCGGCACCGACGACGGCAGCTCGGGTTACCTCCGCAATGCGTACGATGCGTGAATGAACCCACTTGCCGCCCCCAACACCATCCGGACCTCGCATGACAGCCTCCTCGACTGATCGCCCGGCAAAACCGGCGATGAATATCGCGACCGTCATCGCCATGATCATCGGCGCCGCCGTACTCGCTTTCTGCGTCGTGCAGGCCTACCGGACGACGGTCTTCCTTTCGCACGCCTCTCGTGCACCCGGTGTAGTCGTCAAGTCGAGCGGACACCCGACCATACGCTTCGAAACGGCCCAGGGCCAGCGCATCGAGTTCGTGCAGAACGGCGGCATGGACGGTCCGCCCGGAACTGTCGTGCAAGTCGCGTACGACCCTGCCGCGCCCGCGGAAACGGCCCGGGCCGCCACGTTCCTCGCGATATGGGGCGATGTGCTGTGGGGATTGCCGGCAGGCCTCGGCTTTCTTGTCCTGCCGCTGTTCGGCGCCCGGTTCGTGCTCACCGGGCGGTACGGGAACGCGATAAGCCGTTGAGCGGCGACGAACGGATTCATGCGATGTCCGGGCATTCGCGGCAAGTCCGAACGCTTTCATCGTCGGTCACGCTTGCAAAGGTCACGAATCGAACGAGGTGGCCGGCCCAGCCGCCGCAACCCGGATACGACACTTCCGGGAACACGCGATAATGCGCGTGGACAACCTGCATCCGCGCATGACAAACAACATTCTCAAGACCGCCCTGTGCGCATCGCTGCTCGCGCTTGCGACCGCCGGCACCGCATCGGCCAAGGCACTCGACGACGCACTCGACTGCCACTCGACCGGGCACAAGTTCGTCGCGCCGCTGCTCGCAGCCGGCGATATCCAGTCGGAGCCGATGCACGTCGAATCGAACTCGGTCAATGCATTCCGCACGAGCCACTCGCTGACCGCATACGGCTTCGGCGTCTACGTCGTGCTCGGCTACCAGGCGAACGACCCGATCTTCCGCACCGGCGACGGCACGCCGATCGGCGACTGGGCCTATGGCGTCGTGGTGCGCGGCACGAAAAGCGCGGTGGAAGAAGCCGTGCGCAAGGCCGGCAGCGACGCGACCGTCAGGCAGGCGTTTCCGTTCCTGACCGCGATCGTCTGCTCGTCGGACTGAGCGGCCGTCAGGACGATCATGCGGCAATCCTGAGGGCGGCAAGCCAGCCTGCCGCCCGTCCCGGCCCCGCTATCGGCCTTTTACGCGCCCGTATACACCACGCGATACGGGATTCCGACCTTCTCCCATTCCGCCGCCTCCTGGCTGAGGCTGTAGTCGGTCAGCGGGTTCTGCTCGACCCACGCGCTCGGCAGGCGCACTTCATACCCGCCCTTCTTCATCTGCGAAACGGAAATGTCGGGCAGCCCCGCGTCGGTTCGGCGCCGGCACAGCAGCGCCGCGAGCCGCAGGCAGAACAGTAGCGGCCACTCGACTTCGCGTGCCTGCGACAGCTTGCCGAGCTTGCCCGCATGACCGAGCACCAGCGCGGCGAGCCGCGCCTGGTCGGTGCGCGAAAAACCCGGCATGTCCGCGTTGCTCGCGATATAGGCCGAATGCTTGTGATACGCGCTGTGCGAGATCGACAGGCCGATCTCGTGCAACGCGGCCGCCCAGCCGAGGAACATCCGCCCTTCCTCGCGCGCTTCGTCGTCGGCTTCCTCGAGTTCGTCGTAGAAACGCCCCGCCAGCGCGCCGATCCGCTCGGCCTGCGCACGATCGACACCGTAGCGGCGCGTAAAGCCCTCGACGGTCACCGCGCGCATGTCCTCGTGCTGCGTCCGGCCGAGCAGGTCGTACAGCACCCCGAGGCGCAGCGCGCCGTCGGTCGTATCGACGTAGTCGACCCCGAGTTCCTCGAACACCGCGAGCATGATCGCGAGGCCGCCCGCGAGCACCGGCACGCGGTCGGGCTTCAGCGCGATCAGCTTCAGCCGGTTGACGTTCTCCGACTTGATCAGCGCACGCTTCAGGCGCTCGAGGCCGCCGCGCGAAATGCCGTGCGTGATGCCCGGATCGTTGAAGCCGTTCGCCTCGACGAGTTCCGCGAGCGCACGCGCGGTGCCGGACGAACCGATCGCCTGGTCCCAGCCGGCCTTCTTGTACTCGCTCGAAATGATCTGGATCTCGCGCTTGGCCGCGAGTTCGGCCTGCCGCATCGTGTATTCGTCGACGTTGCCGGCGGGGAAGAAGGCGCGGCTGTGGCTCACGCAGCCGATGTAGAGGCTCTCCATCACGATCGGCGTGTAGTGCGAGCCGATGATGAATTCGGTGGAGCCGCCGCCGATGTCGACGACGAGCCGCTTGCCGGCGCTCGCCGGCACCGAGTGCGCGGCGCCCGCGTAGATCAGGCGCGCTTCTTCGCGGCCTGCAATCACTTCGATCGGAAAACCGAGCGCCGCTTCCGCCTCGCCGAGAAACTCGCCCGCGTTCTTCGCGACGCGCAGCGTGTTGGTGGCCACCGCGCGCACATGATCGGGATGGAAATCGCGCAGGCGCTCGCCGAACCGCTTGAGCGCCTCCCAGCCACGCTCCTGCGACGCGCGATCGAGCATCTTGTCGCTCGACAGGCCCGCGGCCAGCCGGACGGGCTCGCGCAGCGCATCGACGGGATAGATCTGGCTGCCCGCCGGCGTTTCCTCGACGCGTCCGACGATCAGCCGGAAGCTGTTCGAGCCGAGATCCACGGCAGCCAGCAAGTGGGGGGTTGTAACCATCAGAGGGGCTCCGTGCGCGTTCGCCCGCGGCGGCCGGTGCGACAGCCTTGGGCGATCAATCAAAGGCGACATTTTAAGCGTGGAACGCTTGCCGTTGCCACGCTTCACGGGCATGCATACTGCTCGTTTGCATATCGTCGAAACATTTATGGGACGAAACGATTACAGCGTAGAATTTCCCGATATAAATACATCATTGTCATCAGCACGTCATCGTACCGTGAGAGTTTCCGAGCGTCCTTTCGAATCATCGCCCGAATCCCCCCCTACTCTGCCGATGTCCGTCCGTTATCCGCTTCTCAATCGTGAACTCGGCATCCTCGGTTTCAACGAGCGCGTGCTGGCCCAGGCAGCCGATCCGCAAGTCCCGTTGCTCGAGCGCCTGCGCTTCATCTGCATCACCAGCAGCAACCTCGACGAATTCTTCGAAGTCCGCATGGCCGGCCTTCAGGAGCAGATCCGCGACAACCCCGGCGCCCTGACGCCCGACGGCATGTCGTTACAACATGCTTACGATCTCGTGGTCGAACGCGCGCAGCGGCTCGTCCATCGACAGTACACGATGCTGCACGAAACCGTGCTGCCCGCGCTCGAGCAGGAAGGCATCTACTTCCATGCGAGCGACACGTGGAACGACGAGCAGCTCGAATGGGCGCGGCACTACTTCCTCGACGAGCTGCTGCCCGTGCTGACGCCAATCGGCCTCGATCCCGCCCACCCGTTCCCGCGCGTGCTGAACAAGAGCCTGAACTTCGTCGTCGAGCTCGAAGGCCGCGACGCATTCGGCCGTCAAGCCGTGATGGGCATCGTGCAGGCGCCGCGCGCGCTGCCGCGCGTCGTACGCATGCCGCACGCGCTGTCGGGCTTCGAGCACGGCTTCGTGCTGCTGAGCTCGTTCATGCAGCGCTTCGTCGGCGAACTCTTCCCGCAACTCGTCGTGAAGAGCTGCAACCAGTTCCGTATCACGCGCAACAGCGAACTGTTCGTCGACGAAGACGAGATCACGAACCTGCGCGTCGCGCTGCAGGGCGAACTGCCCGCGCGCCACCTCGGCAACGCGGTGCGCCTCGAGGTGTCGGCCGACACGCCGCCGCACATCGTGCGACGCCTGCTCGACGAAAGCGAGCTCGGCGACAAGGACTGCTATCGCGTGGCCGGATCGGTGAACCTCGTGCGGCTGATGCAAATTCCCGATCTCGTCGACCGACCCGACCTGAAGTTCACGCCGTTCACCGCATCGACGCCCGCCGCGATCACGAACGCGCCGACGATGTTCGACGCGATCGACAACGGCGACATCCTGCTGCACCACCCGTACGAGAGCTTCCAGCCGGTGCTCGAACTGCTGCAGCAGGCCGCGAAGGACCCGAGCGTCGTCGCGATCAAGCAGACGATCTACCGCACCGGCACCGATTCGCCGCTGATGGACGCGCTGATGGAAGCCGCGCGCAACGGCAAGGAAGTGACCGTCGTCGTCGAACTGCTCGCGCGCTTCGACGAGGAAACCAACATCAACTGGGCGTCGCAGCTCGAGGCCGTCGGCGCGCATGTCGTGTACGGCGTGGTCGGCCACAAGTGCCACGCGAAGATGATGCTGATCGTGCGGCGCGTCGTGCAGGGCGGCAAGGCGTCGCTGCGCCGCTACGTGCACCTCGGCACCGGCAACTACCATCCGCGCACGGCACGCCTCTACACCGACTTCGGGCTGATGACGGCCGACCAGAAGATCTGCGAGGACGTCCATCACGTGTTCCAGCAACTGACCGGCATCGGCGGCGAACTCACGCTGCACGAGCTGTGGCAGTCGCCGTTCACGCTGCATCCGCGCATCATCGACTCGATCCGCGCGGAGATCGACAATGCGCGTGCCGGCAAGCGCGCGCGCGTCGTCGCGAAGATGAACGCGTTGCTGGAACCGACGGTGATCGCCGCGCTGTACGAAGCGTCGCAGGCCGGCGTCAAGGTCGACCTGATCGTGCGTGGTGTCTGCGCGTTGAAGCCCGGCGTGCCGGGGCTGTCGGAAAACATCACCGTGCGCTCGATCGTCGGCCGCTTCCTCGAGCACCACCGGATCTACTATTTCCACGCGAACGGTGCCGAGGACGTCTATCTGTCGAGCGCCGACTGGATGGACCGCAACCTGTTCCGCCGCGTCGAAGTCGCGTTCCCGATCCGCGATCGCAAGCTCAAGCGGCGCGTGCTGGCCGAAGGGCTGTCGGTGTGCCTCGGCGACAACCAGTCGGCATGGCAGATGCACAGCGACGGCCACTACCGCCGGCGCCGCGCCGGCAAGACGATCCGCAACGCGCAACTCGGGCTGCTCGCGAAGTTCTGCTCGTGAACCGGCAACGCGGCGCGAGTTGCGCGCCGCGCACCAGCGTCGCCAACGAAAAAGCGCAGCCCGCGGGCTGCGCTTTTTCGTTGCGGATCCGGCATGCCTCCGCTCGCAAAACGAGCGACAGACGCCGTTACGCGATCATGCCTCGTACGTGGCCGGCCGGATCGCGATGACGCGCGAACCCGGGAACCGCGCAGTGAACGTGCTGCCGCGCCCTTCCTCGCTCTGCACGTACAGGTGTGCGTCGTGCCGCTGCAGCACGTGCTTGACGATCGCGAGCCCGAGCCCCGTGCCGCCCGTGTCGCGCGAACGGCTACGGTCGACGCGATAGAAGCGCTCGGTGAGCCGCGGCAGGTCGGCGGCCGGAATCCCGAAGCCGCTGTCCGTGACGGAAAACACGCCTTGCGCGCCTTCGCGCCGCCAGGTCACGACGATCTTCCCGCCGTCCGGCGTATAGCGGATCGCGTTCGTGACGAGATTCGCGAATGCGCTGAACAGTTCAGTCTGCGCACCGGTGACGCCGAGCGTCTCGTCGATCGAGAACGCGATGTCGTGATGCCCGTTCGACAGCGTCTGCGCGTCCTCCTTCAGGTGGTCGAACACGGCGCGCATGTCGATCGCGCGATCGACCGGCGGCTTGCTTTCGCCCTCCAGCTTCGCGAGCACCAGCAGGTCGGTCACGATGTGCCGCATCCGCGATGCCTGCTGCTCCATCATCTCGAGATAACGCGCGCGGTCTTCCTCGTTCAGCGGCAGCTCGCGCATCGTCTCGAGAAAGCCCGACAGCACGGTGAGCGGCGTCTTCAGTTCGTGCGACACGTTCGCGACGAAGTCGCGCCGCATCGCGTCGGTCCGCTCGAGCTCGGTGATGTCCTGCGTGAGCAGCAGCTTGCGGTTCTCGCCGTACGGAAACACCTGCACTTCCAGCACGTTCTGCCGCGAGTCGCCCATGCCCCGCATCACGAGCGTCTCGTCGTAATGCTGCGCGTTCAGGTAGCGGACGAAATCGGGATGGCGTACCAGGTTGGTGATGTGCTGGCGCAGGTCGCGCTTTGCATCCAGGCCGAAATGGACCTCGGCGATCGCGTTGCACCACTCGATCTGGTCGTGATCGTCGAGCATCGCGACGCCGTTCGGCGACGCCTGGATCGCCTGGATGAAGCGCGAATGCTGCTGCTCGACCTGCCGCACCTGCGCATGCCACTGCTTCGCGAGCTTGTGCAGACGATAGTAGATCTCGCCCCAGATGCCCGGCGCGCTCGGCACTTCACCGTAGACCGGCGCATCGAGCAGCCGCCACAGACGCTGCGTGTGAAAGGTACTGAAAAAGCCCTGCGCGACCAGCATCACGACGACGAACACGAGGCCCGCGGTCGGGCCGGCGAACACGCCGACCAATACGCCGATCAGCACGAGCAGCACGAGCGACACCAGAAAGCGCGCCCAGATGATGTTCATGATTCAGCGCCCGAAAGAATGAACGGCATGCCGTGGCACACGGCAGGCCCGAATACGTTACGCGTGCTTGGCGAGCCGGTAGCCGCTGCCGCGCACGGTCTCGATCATCGCATCGCAACCGGCCGGTTTCAAGGCCGCGCGCAATCGTTTGATGTGCACGTCGACGGTCCGCTCCTCGACGAACACGTGGTCGCCCCACACCTGGTCGAGCAGTTGCGTGCGACTGTGCACGCGCTCCGGATGCGTCATGAAGAAATGCAGCAGGCGGAACTCGGTCGGGCCGAGATCGAGCTTGATCTCGCTGCCTTCCGCATGCGCGGCGACGCGATGCGTGGCCGGGTCGAGGCGCAGCCCGTTGATCGACACGACGTCCTCGGTCAGCTGCGGCGCACGACGGCGCAGCACGGCCTTGATCCGCGCCATCAGTTCCTTCGGCGAGAACGGCTTCGTCACGTAGTCGTCCGCGCCGATTTCGAGGCCGAGCACCTTGTCCTGCTCGTCGCCGCGGGCGGTGAGCATGATGATCGGGATGTGCTTGGTCCGTTCGTTGTTGCGCAGGTCGCGCGCGAACGCGATACCGGATTTGCCCGGCAGCATCCAGTCGAGCAGCACGAGATCGGGCAGCACGTCGCTGATCAGGTTCTGCGCCTGTTCGGCGTTGTACGCACGAATCGGGCAGTGACCGGCGTGCTGGAGATTCACCGAGATCAGTTCGGAAATCGCGGGCTCATCTTCAACGACGAGAATGTTGCTGGGCATCGGCACCTCTTTTTTCCCCTGTACGGAGTCGATTAACTGTTGGCTTCGCGATCGAGCGTGTCGCGCGGCTGGTGCCGCACGTCCGTGCCCTTCACGATGTAGATGATGAATTCGGCGATGTTCTTCGCGTGGTCGCCGATCCGCTCGATCGCCTTCGCGATGAACAGGTATTCGAGGCCGACCGAGATCGTGCGCGGATCTTCCTGCATGTACGACACGAGCTTGCGCACGAACGCACGGAATTCCAGGTCGATCTCCTTGTCGTCCTTGACGATCTGCGCGGCGGCCACCGTATCGAGACGCGCGAACGCGTCGAGCGCGCGGCGCAGGATCGTCACGGCCATCTCGCCCGACACCTTGATCTCGGCGATGTTGACCGCACGCGCGGCCGGCTCGTCGACCAGGCGGCGCACGCGCTTCGCGATCTTCTCGGCCTCGTCGCCTGCGCGCTCGAGGTTCGTAATCGTTTTCGAAATCGACATCAAAAGACGCAGGTCACGCGCGGCAGGCTGCCTCCGCGCGATGATGTTGCCGCACTCCTGGTCGATGTCGACTTCCATCGCGTTCAGCGTTTCCTCGGCCGCGATCACCTTCTCGGCCGTATCGCGATCGAACTCGTTCAGCGCGTGCATCGCGCCGACGATCTGCGACTCGACGAGCCCGCCCATTTCCAGCACTTTCGACGACACGGCATTGAGGTCCGCGTCGAACTGGCTCGACAGATGTTTATCCGACATGGCTGTTGTTCTCCGTCATCAACCGAAACGGCCGGTGATGTAGTCTTCCGTTTCCTTGCGCACCGGCTTGATGAAGATCTTTTCGGTCTCGCCGAATTCGATCAGCTCGCCCAGGTACATGTAGGCCGTGAAATCCGAGCAGCGCGCCGCCTGCTGCATGTTGTGCGTGACGATCACGACCGTGTAGTCGCTCTTCAGCTCCGCGATCAGCTCTTCGATGCGGCCGGTCGAGATCGGGTCGAGCGCCGAGCACGGCTCGTCGAGCAGCAGCACTTCCGGACGGATCGCGATGCCGCGCGCGATGCACAGACGCTGCTGCTGGCCGCCCGATAGGCCGTAGCCGCTCTGGCTCAGCTTGTCCTTCACTTCGTTCCACAGCGCGGCCTTCGTGAGCGCCCACTCGACGCGGTCGTCCATTTCCGAGCGCGTGAGCTTTTCGAACATCTTCACGCCGAACGCGATGTTGTCGTAGATCGACATCGGGAACGGGGTCGGCTTCTGGAACACCATGCCGATACGTGCGCGCAGCAGCGAGATGTCGCGCTTCGTCGTCAGCAGGTTCTCGCCGTCCATCAGGATTTCGCCTTCGGCGCGCTGCTCCGGATAGAGCGCGAACATCTTGTTGAACGTGCGCAGCAGCGTCGACTTGCCGCAGCCCGACGGGCCGATGAACGCCGTCACCTTCCCTTCGGGAATGCTCAGGTTGATGTTCTTCAGCGCGTGAAACTTGTTGTAGAAGAAGTTGAGGTTGTTGACCTCGATCTTCGCGTTCAGCGGCTCGAGCGGACGGCCGTGCGCCGCTTCGTGCGTGCCGGCCGGCGCAGCGGTGCGCTCGACAGGATTCAGGTGGCTTTCTGCCATATTCATCGGATTGCTCCGCCGTTACTTTTTCGAGAAGATCGTGCGCGCCAGGATGTTGAGTCCGAGCACACCGAGCGTAATCAGGAACACACCCGCCCATGCGAGCGCCTGCCATTCCGCGAACGGGCTCATCGCGAACTTGTAGATCGTGACGGGCAGGTTCGCCATCGGCTGGCTCATGTCCCACGAGAAGAACTGGTTCGACAGCGCGGTGAACAGCAGCGGCGCCGTTTCGCCGGCGATCCGCGCGACCGCGAGCAGCACGCCCGTCACGATCCCGCCGACCGATGCGCGCAGCGTGATCTTCAGCACCATGCGCCACTTCGGCGTACCGAGCGCGAAGGCCGCTTCGCGCAGCGCGTTCGGCACGAGCTTCAGCATGTTCTCGGTCGTGCGGATCACGATCGGAATCTGCAGCAGGGCAAGCGCGATCACGCCGGCCCAGCCCGAGAAGCGCCCCGACTTCGCGACGACGATCGCATACACGAACAGGCCGATGACGATCGACGGCGCCGACAGCAGGATGTCGTTGATGAAGCGGATCGTGCTGGCCAGCAGGTTCTTCTGGCCGTATTCGGCGAGATAGACGCCCGCGAGGATGCCGATCGGCGTGCCGACCAGCGTGCCGAAACCGCACAGCAGCAGGCTGCCGACGATCGCGTTGGCGAGACCGCCGCCTTCCGTGTTCGGTGCCGGCGTCGATTCCGTGAACAGTTGCAGCGACAGGCCGCTGACGCCGAGATGCACCGTCGTGTAGAGAATCCACACGAGCCACAGCAGCCCGAAGGCCATCGCGCCGAGCGACGCGGCCAGCGCGATCGCGTTGACGGCCTTGCGCTTGCGCTGCAGGCGGTTGCGCATCGCGTCGAGCACGGCGCCGTCCGGCCCCGGGAAATTCATGATGGGCTCGCTCATTTCTTGCCCTCTCCCTTCTCGAGACGAAGCAGCAGCAGTTTGGAGATGGACAGCACGATGAACGTGATCAGGAACAGGATCAGGCCCAGCTCCATCAGCGCGGACGTATGCAGGCCCGGTTGCGCTTCCGCGAATTCGTTGGCCAGCGCCGACGTGATGCTGTTGCCCGGTGCGAACAGCGACACGCTGTCGAGCAGGTTCGTGTTGCCGATCACGAAGGTCACGGCCATCGTCTCGCCGAGCGCACGGCCGAGGCCGAGCAT
Organism: Burkholderia sp. ZZQ-2; assembly: GCF_050768715.1. Taxonomy (NCBI): domain Bacteria; kingdom Pseudomonadati; phylum Pseudomonadota; class Betaproteobacteria; order Burkholderiales; family Burkholderiaceae; genus Burkholderia; species Burkholderia sp. ZZQ-2. The sequence goes on from NZ_LDVA01000092.1 coordinate 58,228, forward strand.
CACGCCGCCGATCACGCCGGTCTTCGTATAGGGCAGCACGACCTTCCACATCACTTCCCAGGTCGTGCAGCCGATCCCGTATGCCGACTCTTTCAGCAGCACCGGCGTGACTTCGAACACGTCACGCATCACCGATGCGATGTACGGGATGATCATGATCGCGAGGATCACGCCGGCGGCAAGGATGCCGATACCGATCGGCGGGCCGGCAGTCAGCGGGCCGATAATCCAGACGTCCTTGAACAGGCGGCCGATCGGCTTCTGGAAGTATTCCGCGAAGATCGGCGCGAACACGAGCAGGCCCCACATGCCGTACACGATCGACGGAATCGCGGCGAGCAGCTCGATGGCGATGCCGAGCGGGCGGCGCAGCCACACGGGCGACAGCTCGGTGAGGAACAGCGCGATGCCGAAGCTGACCGGCACGGCGATGACGAGCGCGATGATCGACGTCACGATCGTGCCGTAGATCGGCACGAGCGCGCCGTAGAGGTCCGAGTTGGGATCCCACTCGGATTGCCACAGGAAGCCGAGGCCGAACTTCTGGATGGTCGGCATCGACGCGATGATCAGGGAAACGATGATCCCGCCGAGCAGCAGCAGGGTCACGATGGCGGCGAGCCGTGCAAGACCGCCGAATACGACATCCCCGAGGCGGCTCGGCGCGCGTTGCTGCGCAACGTCGGCGGACCGTGAGGACGTATAGGAAATATCAGACATGGGTGCCTGCTTTTGATTGCCGGGCGCCGTAACGCCCGGCTTTACCGCACACACTGCCCGACCTGCACGGCCGGGCAGCGAACCGCTGCAATGCTTACTCTGCGGCGACCGGCTTGCCCGACGCGTCCGTCACCTTGACCTTCCACTGCTTGCGGATTTCCGCTTCGACTGCCGGCGGCAGCGAGATGTAGTCGAGGCTGTCAGCAGCCTTCTCGCCGTTCTTGAACGCCCAGCTGAAGAACTTCAGCGTTTCCGCGCCCTGCTCCGGCTTTTCCTGCTTCGCGTGCAGCAGCACGAACGTCGCGCCGACGACCGGCCAGGCTTCCTTGCCCGGCTGGTTCGTCAGGATCTGGTAGAACGACTTCGACCAGTTCGCGCCTGCGGCAGCGGCCTTGAACGTTTCGGTCTTCGGCTCGACCACCGTGCCCGTCGAGTTCTTCAGGGCCGTGTAGATCATGTTGTTCTTCTTCGCGTACGCCCACTCGACGTAGCCGATCGCGCCCGGCAGGCGCTGCACGAAAGCCGCGACGCCGTCGTTGCCCTTGCCGCCCGTGCCCGTCGGCCAGTTGACCGTCGTGCCTTCGCCGATCTTCGACTTCCACTCGTCGTTGACCTTCGACAGGTAGTTCGTCCAGATGAAGCTCGTGCCCGAGCCGTCAGCGCGGCGGACCACGGCGATGTCCGTGTCCGGCAGCTTGACCTTCGGGTTCAGCGCGGCGATCGCCGGGTCGTTCCACTTCTTGATCTTACCGAGGTAGATGTCGCCGAGCACCGGGCCCGACAGCGTCAGTTCGCCGGCCTTCACGCCCGGCACGTTGACGACCGGCACCACGCCGCCGACCACCGTCGGGAACTGGAACAGGCCTTCCTTCGCGAGCTCGTCATCCTTCAGCGGAGCGTCCGAGCCGGCAAAATCGACCGTCTTCGCGATAATCTGCTTCAGGCCGCCCGACGAACCGATACCTTGGTAGTTGACCTTCGCGCCGCCGGTCTGCTGGTAGTCAGCAGCCCATTTCGTATAGATCGGCATCGCGAACGTGCTGCCTGCGCCCGTGATGTCGGCAGCGTGGGCGGCGACGGCGAAAAGCGCGCCAGCCAGGCCGGCAATCGCGGTTTGCATCAATTTCATGAGACCTCCAGTGTGTGAGCGGATGACTACGGCACCGCGAAGGTTAGGGGCTCCTCATGACGGTAATGTGACAATCGATGAAACTGGCGTGACAGTAACATGACTGGTTGAAAGGGAGTAACAGGGTAGGCGCGCGTGGCGCGCAGACGGCGCCGGAGGGGCGATGGCGGCAGGAATTGCCGGCCCGGAAGGGACAGGATGACGCCCCGTTTCTCACTGCGTGGCGGGATCGCAGCGCCACGTCGGTGGTACGAAAAGCCTCCGCCGGCGGCTGGCCCGATCTCGGGGTCGGACGATTTTTCGTCCGGGGAATGCAGCAGTCGATATGCGTTACTTATAGGTATCGCAAACCTTTGCGTCTGACGAAATCGCGGCGCCCGAAGGCGCCGCATGCCGGTTCATCGGAACGCCGGCGCGCGGGCGTCTGACCGCCCTCGCACCGGGCCCGGGCGTCTGACCGCCCTCGCACCGGGCCCGCGCGTCAGGCCGTCGCCGCGCGCACCGCGTCGGCGATCGTCTCTGCATGGCGGACCGCGTCGGCCGCTTGCTGCGCTTCGACCATCACGCGCAACACGGGCTCGGTGCCCGATGCGCGGATCAGCACGCGGCCGCTGCCGGCGAGCGCGGCTTCGGCTGCGTCGATCGCTGCGCGAATCGACCTGCTGCCCTTCCAGTCGGCACCTGGCTTCATCCGCACGTTGATCAGCTTCTGCGGGAACAGCGTGACGCCGTCGAGCATCTGCGCGAGGGTCTGGCCGCTGCGCTTCAGCGCAGCCAGCACGAGCAGCGCCGACACGATGCCGTCGCCGGTCGAGTGGCGATCGAGCGACAGGATGTGGCCCGAGCCTTCCGCGCCGAGTTGCCAGCCGTGCTCGCGCAACTGCTCGAGCACGTAGCGATCCCCGACCGCCGCCCGCACGAACTTCACGCCCGCGCGCTGCAGCGCGACTTCGACGGCGAGATTCGTCATCAGCGTGCCGACCGCGCCCTCCACCTTGCCGTCGGTCGCGATCCGGTCCTTCACGAGCACGTAGAGCAGCTCGTCGCCGTTGTACAGGCGACCGGTCGCGTCGACGACCTGCAGGCGGTCCGCATCGCCGTCGAGTGCAATGCCGAGATCGGCGTGGTTCGCGCGCACCGCGCGCACCAGCGCGTCCGGTGCAGTCGCGCCGACGCCGTCGTTGATGTTGAAGCCGTTCGGCGCGACGCCGATCGGGATCACGTCCGCGCCGAGTTCGTGGAACACGTGCGGCGCGATCTGGTACGCGGCACCGTGCGCGCAGTCGATCACGAGCTTCAGCCCGCGCAGGTCGAACGCGGCCGGGAACGTGCTCTTGCAGAATTCGATGTAGCGGCCGGCCGCATCGTCGAGGCGGCGCGCCTTGCCGAGACCGTCGGACGATGCGCATTCGAGCGGCTTGTCGAGCCACGCTTCGATCGCGGCTTCGGTGTCGTCCGGCAGCTTGTTGCCGTCAGCGGAGAAAAACTTGATCCCGTTGTCGCGATACGGGTTGTGCGACGCGCTGATCACGACGCCCGCCGACAGGCGCAGCGCGCGCGTCAGGTAGGCGACCCCTGGCGTCGGCATCGGGCCGGCCAGCATCACGTCGACACCCGCCGCCGAGAACCCTGCCTCGAGCGCGGCTTCGAGCATGTAGCCCGACACGCGCGTGTCCTTGCCGATCAGCACGGTCGGCCGCGAGCCGGCCGCGCCATCGGCCGAGCTGGCCAGTACCTTGCCGGCCGCGTAGCCGAGACGCAACACGAAATCCGGCGTGATGGGCGCCTCGCCCACCGTGCCGCGAATGCCGTCCGTGCCGAAATATCGACGTCCCATAGCGAATCTTCCTCCTTCGTCTTCTGACTTATCGTTGCCGCGCGGCTTCGCGCACGGCATTCCAGACTTTCAACGCATCGACCGTCGCCGCGACATCGTGCACGCGCACGATCGCCGCCCCACGCTCGACCGCGCACAATGCGGCCGCCACGCTCGCCGCGACGCGCTCCATCGGCGGCTTGCCGCCGATCACCGCGCCGAGCATCGACTTGCGCGACATGCCTGCGAGTATCGGATACGCGCGCCCGTCGGGCCGCGCGGGCGCCGTTTCCGGCAGTGCGGCCAGGAGTGCATAGTTGTCGTCGACGACCGCCTTGCCGAACCCGAAACCGGGATCGACGCAGATCCGCTCCGGCGCAATCCCCGCGTCGCGCAGTGCCTGCGCGCGCGCGGCGAGAAAATCGCGCACGTCGGTCACGACGTCGCCGTAATCGGGTTCGCCGACCTGCATCGTTTGCGGCTCACCGAGCATGTGCATCGCACACAACCCGCAATTGCCCTCGCGCACCGCGTCGATCGCGCCCGGCTGGCGGAACCCCCAGATGTCGTTGATCAGGTCGGCGCCTGCGGCCAGCGCCGCGCGCATCACGGCCGGCTTGTAGGTATCGATCGACAGCGGCACGTTCAACGGACGCAGCGCTTCGACGAGCGGGATCACGCGCGCGAGTTCCTCGTCGAGCGGCACCGGCGGTGCGCCGGGGCGCGTCGATTCGCCGCCGATATCGAGAAGATCGGCGCCTTCGGCAATCATCCGCTCGGCCTGGCGCAGCGCATCGTCGCGCGCGAGGAAGCGGCCGCCGTCGGAGAACGAATCGGGCGTGGCGTTGAGAATGCCCATCACGAGCGGGCGCTCGAACGTCAGTTCGAAGCGGCCGCACAGGAGTGGCGCGGGAATTTGGGGGGAAACAGCGGAATCGGACACGGGCAACTGGCGTGAATGAATGCAAAACGGGCCGGTGTGAAGACACACCAGCCCGTGAACGGTGCTAAAGAGCGGAGATTATGCCGCCGGCGAAGCAGGCGCCGGCGCGTTGCCGGCCTTCACCTCGGCGCTGCTGCCGCCACCCGACGAATCGCCGCCGACAGCCGGCGAGCTCTTCGGGGAGCGCGGCGGACGGCCTTCCATGATGTCGTTGATCTGATCGGCATCGATCGTCTCCCACTCCATCAGCGCGGCGGTCATCGCTTCGACCTTGTCGCGGTTCTCTTCGAGCAGGCGGCGCGCAAGGCCGTACTGTTCGTCGAGCACGCGGCGGATTTCCGAATCGACCTTCTGCTGCGTCGCTTCCGAGATCGTGCGCGTGAAGCCACGGCCGAACGGCGATGCATCGTTTTCGTCGTCGACGTAGACCATCGGCCCGAGCGCATCGGTCATGCCGAAACGGGCGACCATCGCGCGCGCCGTCTGGGTTGCCTTGTTGAAGTCGTCCGACGCACCGGTGCTGACGAGGTTCATGAACAACTCTTCCGCCACCCGGCCACCGAACAGGATCGCGAGGCGGTCCATCAGGTAGTCCTTCGAGTACGTTTCGTTGTCATGCTCCGGCAACTGCCACGTGACACCCAGCGCGCGACCGCGCGGAATGATCGTGACCTTGTGCACGGGGTCGGCCTTCGGCAGCAGCTTCGCGATCACCGCGTGGCCCGACTCGTGATAAGCGGTCGCACGCTTCGCTTCCTCGCGGATCACCGCCGACTTGCGCTCCGGACCCATGAAGATCTTGTCCTTCGCGTCTTCGAAATCCTGCATCTCGACGATGCGCTTGCCACGGCGTGCGGCGAACAGCGCAGCCTCGTTCACGAGGTTCGCGAGATCGGCGCCCGAGAAGCCCGGCGTGCCGCGCGCGATGACTGCCGCATCGACGTCGTTCGCGATCGGTACCTTGCGCAGGTGCACGCGCATGATCTGTTCGCGGCCGCGGATGTCCGGCAGACCGACGTAGACCTGGCGGTCGAAACGGCCCGGACGCAGCAGCGCCTTGTCGAGCACGTCGGAGCGGTTGGTTGCGGCGATCACGATCACGCCCGAGTTCGCCTCGAAGCCGTCCATCTCGACGAGCATCTGGTTCAGCGTCTGTTCGCGCTCGTCGTTGCCGCCGCCCATGCCGGCGCCGCGATGACGGCCGACCGCGTCGATTTCGTCGATGAACACGATGCACGGTGCGTGCTTCTTCGCCTGCTCGAACATGTCGCGCACACGGGCCGCGCCGACGCCGACGAACATTTCGACGAAGTCCGAACCCGAGATGCTGAAGAACGGCACTTTCGCTTCACCCGCGATCGCGCGGGCCAGCAGCGTCTTGCCGGTACCCGGAGGGCCGACGAGCAGCACGCCGCGCGGAATGCGGCCGCCCAGCTTCTGGAATTTCTGCGGATCGCGCAGGAAGTCGACGAGCTCGGACACTTCTTCCTTCGCTTCGTCGCAACCCGCGACGTCGGAGAAGTTCACCGCGTTGTTGTTCTCGTCGATCAGCCGCGCACGGGATTTGCCGAACGAGAACGCGCCGCCTTTGCCGCCTCCCTGCATCTGCCGCATCATGTAGAACCAGAACACGATGATCAGGATCGTCGGCCCGAGGTAGTACAGCGCGGACATCAGCGCGTTCGGCTCGTCGTCGGCCTTGCCGCTGACCTGCACGCCGTACTTCATCAGATCGCCAACCATCCAGATGTCGCCGGGCGACACGATCTGGTATTTCTGGCCATCAGCCGGAGTGACGGTGAGGTTGCGCCCCTGAACGATGACGTTCTTGACCTTGCCGTTCTTGGCGTCGTCCATGAACTGCGAATAGGACACGCCTTCCTGGACGCGGGGCTTGTCGAACTGCTTGAACACCGTAAACAGCACCAGTGCGATCACCAGCCACACCGCTGCCTTCGAAAACATATTGTTGTTCAAAGCACCACTCCTTCACTCGTAGACGAGCGCCTACATTTTCCTTGCGGCGCCCCTCGGTCATTCTAATCCAGTCCGACCACCCTCGCCATAAGCATTGACAACCGCCGCGATAGCGCTTCGCTTGTCTGGCAAGGGCCGGAGCCCGTTTGCGGCACCCCGCCGCGCATCAGCGCGGACGTTTCAGATGCCGACCCAAAATGAACGTTTCGGACGATTTGTCGCGGGACGCCTTCGGCTTGCGCGGCGCGACGGTCTTAAACTGCTGTTTGAATTTCTCGACGATCTGGCTGTAGCCGCTGCCGTGAAAACACTTCACGAGCAACGCACCATCCGGCTTCAGATGGTTCTGCGCGAATTCGAGCGCCAGATCGCAGAGATGCTCGATGCGCGCCGCGTCCGCCGAGGCCACGCCGGAGAGGTTGGGGGCCATGTCGGAAATAACAAGGTCCACCGCGCGGCCTTCGAGCAATTCCTCGAGCTGGTGAAGGACGTCATCCTCGCGGAAGTCGCCCTGGAGGAAGTGGACATCGGCGATCGGCTCCATCGGCAGGATGTCGAGCGCGACGATCGTGCCGTCGATGCCGCCTTCGCGTTCCGCATCGCGCTTCTTGCCCTGCGCGAGCTTGTTGCGGGCATACTGGCTCCAGCTGCCCGGCGTCGCGCCGAGATCGACGATCACCTGGCCCGGACGGATCAGCTTGTCCTGCTCGTCGATTTCCTTCAGCTTGTACGCGGCGCGCGCGCGATAGCCCTCCCGCTGCGCCATTTTGACGTACGGGTCGTTGATGTGGTCGTGCAGCCAGTGCTGGTTGAAGCGGTTTTTTGCCATTCGAAAGAGAGATTGCTGCCAATTGCTTCGTGAAGCCGCGCTTTTAGCGGATAATACGCGTCTTCTTCGCGCGGCTGCGGCCCCTTTTCGGGCCCAAGCCGCGATTTTACGTGGTTTCGGCGCACGGCTGACGCGGTAACTACCCGCGATCGCTTTTCAGTCAGCGCGCCCTTATTTAGATTTCGACATTTCCATGCCCGCCCTTTCGCTTTCTCCCGCCGAGCGCTCCGCGCTGCGCTCCCAGGCCCATGCGCTCAAGCCCGTCGTGCTGATCGGCGCCGAAGGGCTCACCGACGCCGTGCTGAAGGAAATCAAGGTGCACCTCGACGCGCACCAACTGATCAAGATCCGCGTATTCGGCGACGAACGCGACGCGCGCATCGCGATCTACGACGAGATCTGCGATCGCCTGAGCGCGGCGCCGATCCAGCACATCGGCAAGCTGCTGGTGATCTGGAAGCCCGAAGCCGCCGTTGCGGCCCCGGCCCGCGGCCGTCGTGCCGGCACGCTGCCGAGCGCGGCCGAGGCCGTGGACGACAAGAAAGGCCGTGCCCCGCGCACCGTCAAGGTCGTCAAGGTGTCGCCGAACGCGAGCCCCGTGCGCCGTCCGCGGCCGGTCAAGGTCACGGTGCGCGGCAACGAACGCGTGACGGCGGGCGGTACCGTGAAGCGTGCGAAAAAGCGCCAGGCCAGCACGAAGCGTCCGTTCCAGGACAAGTAAGCATCGGGGCGGCACGGCTGCGCCGTACCGCCACCCTGCCCGCGGGCCCGGCATCGACCGGGCCTGCGCGGCACACGCGTCAGGCGTCGCGCGCCGGCAGACGCCAGATCAGCATCAGCCCCAGTACGCTCTCGACGAGGTAGAACACGCTCGAGACGCCGTGCAGCATCCCGAAGCGGCTCGCATACGGCGAATTCGCGATATCGGTGCCCGCGTCCATCGCGGCGACCCGCAGCGCGTTCATGAACGGCTGCAGCGCAAAATACCCGACCAGCACACATACGACCATCGCGGCGACGACCCAGCGCACGCGGCGATATTCGCTGCTGCCGCGTCGAACCTGCTGATTCGACAGCGCGAGCAGCAGCACGCCGCATACGACACCGAGGATCGCCTCGATACGGAACAGCTGGGCGGCGACCGAACCGGCCGTCATCCGCTCCAGCGTCTTGAACAGCACGGGCGCGACCGCATACCCGATCGTCAGCAGGCTGCCGACCCACACGGCCGACAGCAGACGGAACACGCGATGCGGCATCGTGTCGCCCCGCTTCAGATGTAGCTGACCGAGATGATTTCGTATTCGCGCACGCCGCTCGGCGCCTGCACGGCCGCGACGTCGCCTTCGGACTTGCCGATCAGTGCACGCGCGATCGGCGAGCTGACCGAGATCAGGCCGTGGTCGATATCGGCTTCGTCGTCACCGACGATCTGGTACTTGACGGTGTCGCCCGACTCGAGATCCTCGAGTTCGACGGTCGAGGCGAAAACCACGCGGCCTTCGGCGTCGAGCACGGTCGGATCGATGACCTGCGCGGCCGACAGCTTCGATTCGATTTCCGCGATACGACCCTCGATGAAGCCCTGCTTTTCCTTCGCGGCATCGTATTCGGCGTTTTCGGACAGGTCGCCCTGTGCGCGGGCCTCCGCGATCGCGTTGATCACGGCCGGCCGCTCGACGGACTTGAGGCGCTGCAATTCATCGCGCAGTTGCTCTGCGCCACGCTTTGTCAACGGAATGGTGCTCATAAACGGCTCAATCGCTAAAAACGGCTATAAAAAAAATCACCGCGATTAAGCGCGTTTCCGATGCACTGGAAACACCGCCTAATCGCGGCACGTGTTGCTTCTACAGGTAACTGACTGCTTAGTTTAGGCGAGCGTGAAGACCTTGTAAATCATAGACTTCCAGATCCTTCAGGTAGCGCAAGCCTTCGACTGCCGCGCGCGCGCCCGACATCGTCGTGTAGTACGTGACCTTGTGCGCCTGCGCGCTCATGCGGATCGAACGCGAATCGGCGATCGCCTGGCGCGTTTCGTCGACCGTCGTGAACACGAGTGCGATCTCGCCGTTCTTGATCATGTCGACGATGTGCGGACGGCCGTCCTTCACCTTGTTCACGACCTTCACCGGCACGCCGGCCGCTTCGATCGCGGCAGCCGTGCCCTTCGTCGCGACGATCGGGTAGCCGAGGTCGTGCAGCATGCGCGCGACTTCGACCGCCTTCGGTTTATCCGCATCCATCACGGTCAGCAGCACCGTGCCCGACTCCGGCAGGCGCGAACCGGCCGCGAGCTGCGACTTGAACAGCGCTTCGCCGAACGTCTGGCCGACGCCCATCACTTCGCCGGTCGAACGCATTTCAGGCCCGAGGACCGGATCGACGGTCGGGAACTTGACGAACGGGAACACCGCTTCCTTCACGCTGAAGTACGGCGGCTCGACTTCCTTCGTCACACCCTGCTGCGCGAGCTTCTGGCCGACCATCGCGCGCGCCGCGATCTTCGCGAGCGGCAGGCTGGTCGCCTTCGACACGTACGGCACCGTGCGCGATGCGCGCGGGTTCACTTCGAGCACGTAGATGATGTCCTGCTTCGAACCGTCAGCCTGCGGCACCTGCTGGATCGCGAACTGAACGTTCATCAGACCGACCACGTTCAGCGCCTTCGCCATCGCGCCCGTCTGACGCTTCAGCTCGGCCACGGTCTCCTTCGACAGCGAGTACGGCGGCAGCGAGCATGCCGAGTCGCCCGAGTGGACGCCCGCCTGCTCGATGTGCTCCATCACGCCGCCGATGAACACGGCTTCGCCGTCGCAGATGCAGTCGACGTCACACTCGATCGCGTCGTTCAGGAAGCGGTCGAGCAGCACCGGCGAATCGTTCGACACCTTCACGGCCTCGCGCATGTAGCGCTCGAGGTCGCGCGGCTCGTGGACGATTTCCATCGCGCGGCCGCCCAGCACGTACGACGGGCGCACGACCAGCGGATAGCCAATTTCGGCCGCCAGTGCGAGCGCTTCGTCTTCGGCGCGCGCGGTGCGGTTCGGCGGCTGGCGCAGGCCGAGGTCCTGCAGCAGCTTCTGGAAGCGTTCGCGGTCTTCGGCCGCGTCGATCATGTCCGGCGACGTGCCGACGATCGGCACGCCGTGCGCCTCGAGATCGAGCGCGAGCTTCAGCGGCGTCTGGCCGCCGTACTGGACGATCACGCCGACCGGCTTTTCCTTGTCGACGATCTCGAGCACGTCTTCGAGCGTCAGCGGCTCGAAGTACAGGCGGTCGGACGTGTCGTAGTCGGTCGACACCGTTTCCGGGTTGCAGTTGACCATGATCGTTTCGTAGCCGTCCTCGCGCATCGCGAGCGCCGCGTGCACGCAGCAGTAGTCGAACTCGATGCCCTGGCCGATCCGGTTCGGGCCGCCGCCCAGCACCATGATCTTCTTGTTGGTGGTCGGCTGCGCCTCGCACTCTTCCTCATAGGTCGAGTACATGTACGCGGTTTTCGTCGCGAACTCGGCCGCGCACGTGTCGACGCGCTTGTAGACCGGGCGCACGTTGAGTTCGATGCGGCGCTTGCGGACGTCTTCCGGCGTCGCGCCGAGCAGCTTCGCGAGGCGGCGGTCGGAGAAGCCGCTCTGCTTCAGGTAGCGCAGCTCGTCGAACGTCAGCGATGCGAGCGTGCGGCCCGCGAGCGCCTTTTCCTTCAGGATGATCTGCTCGATCTGCTCGAGGAACCACGGGTCGATCGCGGTTTCCGCGAAGATTTCCTCGGCCGTCATGCCGATGCGGAATGCATCGCCGACGTACCAGATGCGATCCGGGCCCGGCTCGTGGATCTCGATCGCGATCTCGTCGCGGTCGGTCGACTTCTCGTCGAGACCGTCGACACCGACTTCGAGGCCGCGCAGCGCCTTCTGGAACGACTCCTGGAACGTACGGCCGATCGCCATCACCTCGCCGACCGACTTCATCTGCGTGGTCAGGCGCGAATCGGCTTCACGGAACTTCTCGAACGCGAAACGCGGGATCTTCGTGACGACGTAGTCGATGGTCGGCTCGAACGACGCCGGCGTCTGGCCGCCGGTGATTTCGTTCTTCAGCTCGTCGAGCGTGTAGCCGACGGCCAGCTTCGCCGCGACCTTCGCGATCGGGAAGCCCGTTGCCTTCGATGCGAGCGCCGACGAACGCGACACGCGCGGGTTCATTTCGATGACGACCATGCGGCCGTCCTTCGGGTTGATCGAGAACTGCACGTTCGAGCCGCCCGTGTCGACGCCGATCTCGCGCAGCACCGCGAGCGATGCGTTACGCAGGATCTGGTATTCCTTGTCGGTGAGCGTCTGCGCCGGCGCGACCGTGATCGAGTCGCCGGTGTGCACGCCCATCGGGTCGAGGTTCTCGATCGAGCAGACGATGATGCAGTTGTCGGCGCGGTCGCGCACGACTTCCATCTCGTATTCCTTCCAGCCGAGCAGCGACTCTTCGATCAGCAGCTCGCGCGTGGGCGACAGGTCGAGACCGCGCTTGCAGATCTCTTCGAACTCTTCGCGGTTGTACGCGATGCCGCCGCCCGAGCCGCCGAGCGTGAACGACGGACGGATCACGACCGGGTAGCCGCTGCCGCCGGTGCCGGCCATGATCTCGGCGTGCACCTGGGTCGCTTCTTCCATCGAGTGCGCGATACCCGACTTCGCGGAACCGAGACCGATCTTGGTCATCGCTTCCTTGAACTTCTGGCGGTCTTCCGCCTTGTCGATCGCTTCCGGCGACGCGCCGATCAGCTCGACGCCGAACTTCTCGAGCACGCCGTGGTGGTGCAGGTCGAGCGCGCAGTTCAGCGCGGTCTGGCCGCCCATCGTCGGCAGGATCGCGTCCGGGCGCTCCTTCTCGATGATGCGCGCGACGACTTCCCACGTGATCGGCTCGATGTAGGTCACGTCGGCCGTGTTCGGGTCGGTCATGATCGTCGCCGGGTTGCTGTTGACGAGAACGACCTTGTAGCCCTCCTCACGCAACGCCTTGCAAGCCTGCGCGCCCGAATAGTCGAACTCGCACGCCTGGCCGATGATGATCGGGCCGGCGCCGATGATGAGGATGCTCTTGATGTCTGTGCGTTTTGGCATGGCTTGTGAATTCAATAAGTAATCATTGTCGTGGGTCGGCCGGCTGCGCTCAGCTCATCGTGGCGAGCGCGAGCTTCACCGAGAAACCGATGAACAGGCCGCCCACGCTGCTCGCCGCGCCTGCTGCAAGCTTGCGGCGGCGGCGGAAGTGCTCGGCGAGCCGCGCACCCGCGAAGATCAGCGTGCTCAGGTACAGGAAGCTCGCGCATTGCGCGATCGCCCCGAGCACGACGAACGACAGCGCGGGATGCGGGAATGCCGGGTCGACGAACTGGATGAAGAACGAGATGAAGAACAGGATCGCCTTCGGATTCAGCAGGCTCACGATCAGCGCCTTGCGGAACGGACGCTCGCCGTCGACCGCGGGCGGTACATCGGGCGGCGCATCGGCGCGCGCGCGCAGCTTCTGCCACGCGCTGCGCAGCATGCCGGTGCCGATGTAGAGCAGATACGCGGCGCCGCCGTACTTGACGACGGAGAACAGCAGCGGATTCGCCTTCAGCAGCGACGCGACGCCGGCGGCGGACAGCACCATCAGCACCGTGTCGCCGACGAACACGCCGCACGCCGCGCGATAGCCGGCCTTCACGCCGCGCTGCGCCGCGAGCGACAGCACGTACATCGAGTTCGGCCCCGGCAGCAGGATGATGAAGATCACGCCGAACACGTAGGTCCAGATATCCGTGATGCCGAGTGCGTGGCCGAACATGATGCGAATCTCCCGTCCTTCGGTTGCGTCGGTTGCGTTAAGCGTTGCGCTGCTTCGCCGCGTCCATCAGCGCGGTGAAGCGGTCGAACAGATAGCCGATGTCGTGCGGGCCGGGCGATGCTTCCGGGTGGCCCTGGAAGCAGAATGCCGGCTTGTCGGTCAGCTCGAAGCCCTGCAGCGTGCCGTCGAACAGCGACACGTGCGTCACGCGCGCGTTGGCCGGCAGCGAATCCGCATCGACCGCGAAGCCGTGGTTCTGCGACGTGATCACCACGCGGCCGTCGCCGAGATCCTTCACCGGGTGGTTCGCGCCGTGGTGGCCCGTCTTCATCTTCAGCGTCTTCGCGCCGACCGCGAGGCCCATGATCTGGTGACCCAGGCAGATGCCGAAGGTCGGCACGCCGCGCTCGATGAATTGCTTCGTGGCCGCGATCGCGTAGTCGCACGGTTCCGGATCGCCGGGGCCGTTCGACAGGAAAATGCCGTCCGGATTCAGCGCGAGCGCATCTTCCGCGCTCGCCTCGGCCGGCAGCACCGTCACGTGGCAGCCGCGTTCCGCGAGCATGCGCAGGATGTTGTACTTGACGCCGAAATCGTACGCGACGACACGGTACTTCGGCGCTTCCTGCATGCCGTAGCCGCCTTCGAGGCGCCATTCGGTCTGCTTCCACTCGAACGGCTTCGTGGTCGACACGACCTTCGCGAGATCCATGCCCGCGAGACCCGGGAACGAGCGCGCGAGTTCGATCGCTTTCGCTTCGTCGTCCGAGCCCGTCAGGATGCAGCCGTTCTGCGCGCCCTTGTCGCGCAGGATGCGGGTCAGCTTGCGGGTGTCGATGCCGGCGATCGCGACGACGCCTTCGTCGCGCAGGTAGTCGCCGAGCGTGCGGTCCATGCGGAAGTTCGATGCGAGCGTGGGCAGATCACGGATGATCAGGCCGGCGGCATGGACTTTCGTGGCTTCGACGTCTTCGGCGTTCACGCCGACGTTGCCGATATGCGGATAGGTGAGCGTGACGATCTGGCGCGAGTAGCTCGGGTCGGTCAGGATTTCCTGATAGCCGGTGATCGCGGTATTGAACACGACTTCGCCGATCGTATGGCCTTCGGCCCCGATCGAATAACCACGAAAGACCGTGCCGTCGGCGAGTGCAAGCAAGGCGGGAGTAAAAGACGGCAACACGGGAGGCTCCTTGGGGAACACCCTGCTGCCGACCTGTTTACCCTGCCGCGCGAGCGCCGCGCTGCGTGGGCGCGCGTGGTCGCTTGCTGGACGCGGCCTGCGTTGTCGTGACGCGAACCCGGCGCGTGGCGCACGAGGCTTCGCGGCATCGCCCGGCAGGCGGCGTGCGGCGGATGAACGGGATGTATGAGGTAGGCGCTAGGGTGCGAGGTTGATCAGCACAAACTTTCAAATTATAGCCTGAAAATGGCCTTATCTTCAATCGATATGGCCGTCCGATCGTGCGTGCGCGACGCGCGGCGGCGCGAAGCAGCGCGCTGCGGCCCCGTTTTACGCGGCCGCCCTGCCCCGAGCGTACCGCCGGATCAGTGCACTTGGCCAGCGCCGCGCGCGGGCCATACGTACCAGACCGCGCTCGCGAGCTGCAGAGCCAACAACACGCCCCATGCGGTGAAGTGCGCGGCGGCCGGATAACGGCCGTCGACCGCGGGCCAGTGCGACAGCACCGCGCCGACACCGATCTGGAACGCAAAGATCAGCAGGAAGATCACGAGCGTGAGCGTCGTGTTCGCGCGGCCGATCAGGTGCGCGGGAAAATGCCCGGCCATCACCGCGTAGGTCAGGATGCCGACGCCGCCGAACATCCCGTATGCGGCCCACAGAACGGCCGGCGGCAACGGCACGCGCGCCACGATCGCGGCCTGCGTCGCGACGAACAACGCCATGCCGATGCCGCAGAACGCGTACACGGACACGCCGCGCCGCTCGAGCACGCGCGCCGCGGCGCCGAAGCCGACGCAGCCGGCCATCATCGCGAAGCCGAGCACCGACACGAGGCGCGCCGCATGCGGCGCATCGAACCCCGCGACGTCGCGCAGGTACGGCCCGACCCACAGCGACTGCATCGCGTAGAACACCCCCTGCGTGACTACGGAGAACGACGAGATCTTCCAGAACGCACGGCTGCCCAGGATATGCCACGTGCCCTTGAACTGGCTGACGAGCCCGCCCTGGTGACGCACCTGCTTCGCCTCCGGCGCGCCCAGGCCGATCGACGCCGCGACTGCCACCGTCAGCACCGCGAGGCCGAAGCAGATCGCGCGCCAGCTCGTCCAACCGAGCAGCCAGGTCAGCGGCGAGCCGACCATCACGCCGCCGAGGCCGCCCACGGCCATCACGAGGCCGTTCACGAGCGGCAGCCGGCCGACCGGGAAATGCTGCGCGAGCGCCTTGAACGCCGCGCCGAGACACACAGACACGCCGACGCCGATCAGCAGCCGGCCGACCATCATCGTGCCGAGGCTGTGCGCGGCACCGAACACGGCAGCGCCGGCGGCCGCGAACAGCAGCATGCCGGCCGTCACGCGGCGCGGGCCGAAGTGATCGAGCATCACGCCGGCCGGGATCTGCGCGCCCGCGAAGCCGAGGAAATAGAGACTGGTGAGCAGGCCGAGATCGGCGGCCGACAACCCGAGCTCGTGCGTGACGAACGGCGCGAAGCCCAGATTGACGCCGCGAAACACATACGACACGAAATACCCGACCGAAAACAGCGCGAGCACCCTCACCTGCACCGACGACATCGCCTCTCCTTGTTATATGAAGGCATTCAACGCGGCACCCCCGCGCCGCGCACAAACAAAAACGCCGTCACCTCGGTGACGGCGTTTCGTCGCATTTCGTCGGATGATAACGCAATCGCACGAACCGGGCCGGCCGCGCGATGCGCTCGCGACTGCGTTATTTCTTCTTGCCCTTGTGCGTTGTGGCCTTGGCCGGCGCCGCTTTCGTCGCTTTCGTCGATTTGGCCGCCGGCTTCGCCGCGCCGCGCTTCGCGCCGTGCGACTTGCCGCCCACCGCCAGGCTCGCGCGCTCGATGTGCGCACCGGCGGCCGACGTCGCGATCCGTTCCGGACCGGGCTCCGCCGGCACCGAACGGCCGACCGGCACGTGCAGCACGAGCGCCTGGCCCGGCATCACGAGATCGCGGTGCGTGCGGTTCCACGCCTTGAGCTGACCGACCGACACGCCATAGCGGCCGGCGATCGCCGCCATCGACTGCTTGCGGCGCACGCGGATCAGCATCTTGCGCGTGTCGGGCACATCGGGTTCCATCGCGAGCGCGCCATTTTCGGCGACGTCGGCGCTGATGTCCTCGTCGTCGTCATCGCCGCGCGGCACGACGATCGTCGAGCCCGGCTTCAGGCGCATGCCGGCCGGAATCTTGTTGATCGACATCAGCGTATCGGCGTCCACGCCGATCTTCTCAGCGATCGCGGCCGGCCGTGCGCGTTCGCTGACCGTATAGGTGGTCCACGACGAAAGCTGGCCGTTGTAGGCTTTCAGGTTCTTCTCGAACGCCGACGCGTTGTCGAACGGCAGCAGGATCTGCGGCTCGGTCGCGCCGAGGATCACCGGCTTCGAGAACGACGGGTTCAGCGAGCGGAATTCGTCGAGCGACAGGTTCGCGAGCTTCGCGGCGACCGCCACGTCGATGTCGCGCGACGTCGTGACCGTCACGAAATACGGGTGGTTCGGGATGTCCGGCAGCGTCAGGCCGTACTGCTGCGGGCTCGCGATGATGTTCTTCACCGCCTGCAGCTTCGGCACGTAATTACGCGTCTCGTTCGGCATCCGCAGGTTCTGGTAGTCGGTCGGCAGGCCGGCCGCCTGGTTGCGCGCGATCGCACGCTGCACGTTGCCCTCGCCCCAGTTGTACGCGGCCAGCGCGAGATACCAGTCGCCGAACATGTCATGCAGGCGCGACAGGTAGTCGAGCGCGGCGCTCGTCGACGCGAGCACGTCGCGGCGCTCGTCCTGCCACATGTTGCGCTTCAGGTTGTAGGTACGGCCCGTGCCGGGCATGAACTGCCACATGCCGGCCGCCTTCGCGACCGACAGCGCCTGCGGGTTGTACGCGGACTCGATGAACGGCAACAGCGCGAGCTCGGTCGGCATGTGACGCGCCTCGAGCTCCTCGACGATGTGATACAGGTACTTCTGCGAGCGCTCGGTCATGCGCTGCACGTAGTCGGGCCGCTGCGTGTACCAGGTCGTCTGCATGTCGACGAGGTCGCTCTGCAGGTCGGGCATCTGGAAACCGCGGCGGATGCGCCCCCAGAGATCGGAGTCTGCACTGGTCAGGTCGCCGACGGATTGCTTGTCGACGTCGACAGTTTCTTTGGCGGTGGCTGATTTACGGAGGTAGTTGGACGTCGCCTGCGAATCGGCGGCGTTGTTGGCGACAGGGGCCTGGCTCGCACAAGCGGCGAGCAGCAGAACCACCATCGCACTCAATATAAGTCGCATGAAAATCTCGGCTTCCGACGGCTGGAAATTGCAGGCGATACTACGGAAGTGCGTGCTTCACGTCAATAAAAACACCGAAAACTCAGCGAAATCCTACATTTGGAGCAATTTTTACAGACACCGCTTGAGCTTTGGAGTCCTCCGGAAATCGTCATCGGAACCGGTTTTTCCATTCGCGCATCAGCGTGAATGCCGTCAGACGATCCGGCACCGTTTCATGCAACTCGGCCTCGAGCGTGGCATGAATCGCCGCGCTGTCCGCCCGCATGAACGGGTTAACGGCACGCTCGTGAGCAATCGTAGTGGGCAGCGTGGGCACACCCCGCGCGCGCAGCGCCTGCGCTTCGTCGCGCCACGCAGCGAGCGCCGCATTGCCGGGCTCGCATGCGAGCGCGAAGCGAATATTGGACAGCGTGTATTCGTGGGCACAATGCACGCGCGTGTCACCCGGCAGCGCGGCGAGCGCGTCGAGCGACGCGAGCATCTGCGCGGGCGTGCCCTCGAACAGGCGGCCGCAGCCGCACGAGAACAGCGTATCGCCGCAGAACACGTGCGGCGCCGCGTTGCGCGGCCCGGCCGCCTGGAAATAGGCGATGTGGCCGCGCGTGTGACCGGGCACATCGAGCACGTCGAATGCGACGGACGGTGCGTCGAGCGTCACGCGATCGCCGCCTGCAAGCGGCCGCGTGACCACGCCGATCGCCTCGGCCGCAGGGCCGTAAACCGCGAGCGGAGCATCGTCCGGTTGGCTATCGCGCAGTGCCGCGACACCGCCGACGTGGTCGGCATGATGGTGCGTGAGTAAAATAGCGGTCAACCGCCAGCCTCGTTCGGCAAGAACCCGGCGCACCGGCGCGGCTTCACCCGGATCGACGGCGATCGCATCGCGGCCGTCCGAGACGAGCCAGATATAGTTGTCATCGAATGCCGGAACCGGCACGTATTCCAGCTCGTTCATGGGCGCGCAATCATCGTTATGTCTGACCGTCAAATTATAGACTGGCCCGCCTGGACCGACTCGCCTCCCGGCCGCTACGTGCTGGGCTGGGAGCAGGCGCAGCTCGACCGGATCGTGTCCGACGTCTTCGGGTTCCACGCGCTGCAGCTCGGCCTGCCGCAGCTCGACGCGCTGCGCGAGAACCGCATGCCGTATCGCGGCCTCGTGCTCGATCCGGCGAGCGGCGCGAGCGCGCCCTATCAGTATCCGTGGGCCCGCGAAGCCCATTCGCCCGAGCATGCACCCGCCGATCGCAGCACGACCTGGTGCGACCTGCTCGACCTGCCGTTCGAGTCGCAGAGCGTCGACCTGATCGTGATGCCGCACACGCTCGAATTCACGTCCGATCCGCACCGCCTGCTGCGCGAGGCCGAGCGCGTGCTGATGCCGGAAGGCCAGCTCGTGATCACCGGCTTCAATTCGCTCAGTCTGTGGGGCATGCGGCAATCGTTCGGGCGCATGGCGAACCGTCCGTTCGTGCCGGCCACGCGCGACCAGATCGCGTTCATCCGGCTCAAGGACTGGATCAAGCTGCTCGGCTTCGATCTCGAACGCGGCCGCTTCGGCTGCTACCGGCCGCCGCTCGTCACCGACAAGTGGCTGGCCCGCTACGGCTTCATGGAAGCCGCCGGCGACCGCTGGTGGCCGATCTTCGGCGCCGTCTACATGGTGACGGCCGTCAAGCGCGTGCGCGGCATGCGCCTCGTCGGCCAGATCCGGATGAAGAAACCCGTGCTCGCACCGGGCCTGACGCCGGCGGCCTCCCCGACCACCCATCAAGAACATTCATGACAATCGATACGATCGACATCTATACCGACGGCGCCTGCAAGGGCAACCCCGGCCCCGGCGGCTGGGGCGCATTGATGCGCTACGGCGACAAGGAAAAGGAGCTGTTCGGCGGCGAGCCGAACACGACCAACAACCGCATGGAGCTGATGGGCGTGATCGCCGCGCTCGAAGCGCTGAAGCGGCCGTGCCAGGTGATCGTGCACACCGACTCGCAATACGTGCAGAAAGGCATCAGCGAGTGGATCCACGGCTGGAAGAAAAAAGGCTGGGTCACCGCGGCGAAGACGCCCGTGAAGAACGCCGACCTGTGGAAGCGGCTCGATGCGCTCGTCGCGCAGCACGAGGTCGAGTGGCGCTGGGTCAAGGGCCACGCGGGCCATCCCGAAAACGAGCGCGCGGATGCGCTCGCGAATCGCGGCGTCGAATCGCTCACGGCCTGAACGCGGGCCGCCCCCCCCTGTTTCCTACGTTTTCCCCGACATGCGCCAGATCATTCTCGATACCGAAACCACCGGCCTGAACGCCCGCACGGGCGACCGCCTCATCGAAATCGGCTGCGTCGAGCTGCTGAACCGGCGGCTCACCGGCAACAACCTGCACTTCTACGTGAACCCCGAGCGCGACAGCGATCCGGGCGCGCTGGCGGTGCACGGCCTCACGACCGAATTCCTCAGCGACAAGCCGAAATTCGCGGAAGTCGCTGACCAGATCCGCGACTTCGTGAAGGACGCCGAGCTGATCATCCACAATGCGCCGTTCGACCTTGGCTTTCTCGACGCGGAATTCGCGCGGCTCGGCCTGCCGCCGTTCACCGAACATTGCGGCGGCGTGATCGACACGCTCGTGCAGGCCAAGCAGATGTTCCCCGGGAAGCGCAACTCGCTCGACGCGCTGTGCGACCGCTTCGGCATCAGCAACGCGCACCGTACGCTGCACGGCGCACTGCTCGACTCGGAACTGCTCGCCGAGGTCTATCTCGCGATGACGCGCGGCCAGGACAGCCTCGTGATCGACATGCTCGACGACGCGGGTGCCGACGGCGGCGCGGCAAACGGCCAGCGCGTGTCGCTCGCCGCGCTCGACCTGGCCGTGGTGGCCGCGAGCGACGACGAGCTCGCCGCGCACCAGGCGCAGCTCGACGAGCTCGACAAGTCGGTCAAGGGCACCTGCGTATGGCGCAAGTCCGCCGACGCGGGCGCCGCCGAAACGGCCTGAAACACACGGCACACGGCATGCGCCGCGGCCGCGCTCACGCGCGCGGCTGCAGCGCGATGACCGCCATTCCGCCGAGCGCGAGCGCCGCGCCGGCCACGTCCCAGCGGGTCAGCGCGACGCCGTCGACCACTCGCAGCCAGACCAGCGCCACCGCGATGTACACGCCGCCGTACGCGGCATAGGTGCGCCCCGCCGCACTCGGGTGCAGCGTCAGCAGCCACGCGAACAACGCGAGCGACAGCGCGGCCGGCAGCAGCAGCCACACCGGCCGCCCCTCCTTCAGCACGAGCCACGGCAGGTAACAGCCGACGATTTCGGCCAGCGCGGTGGCGGCGAACAGCGCCGCGACCCTCATCAGTTCGGTCATCCGGTTCCTCGTGAATTCGCCCCCGCCACCGCGAGGCGGCACGGCCCCGCCGCGCGCCGCCGATCATACCCGAGCCGCCCCCGCCGAACGCCCCGCCAGACGGGCGTTTCCCGGCAATTTGCACGATCATCCGTCATCGTGCTATCATGTCGCCTGTTTCAACATTCAATCTCTGTCTATTCGATTTCGAGAGAAGTCCGTCCGCGCGTTGCGGGCCGGCCCTTCGACCGAAATTGCACCCACAGGAAAGCCCGCCCGACAGGCCCGCTTTTCTCGTTTCGTTGCCCCTCCGGGGCGCTTGCCGGAACGCCGGACATCGTCCGCACCGGCATCTGCCGCTTGCATCACGCGGCCCATTCTTCATGAGCGCACTGTCGCGACGGCCCATCGGGCCCGCGTCGAAGCAGCCCCTTACGGCCCTTTACCGCCGCTTGTGCAGTAAGTGCTTAATGGTCTGCCCCGACGCGCCGCACACGACACCGCGCTCGCCGGCAAACCGTGTCGGACGGCCCGCCCGTTCGGCGCAGTCAAAGGAGTGCATGACCTTGACCGCAACACACGTCAGCCCGACCGCTGCCTCTTCCTCCGCTTCGTCGTCCGGCGAAGCCCCGCTCGTCGCGGACGACATCACCGTCGTCGACCAGAGCCTGCTCAAGCGCGCCGTCAGCGCGATGGCCATCGGCAATGCGATGGAATGGTTCGACTTCGGCGTCTACAGCTACATCGCCGTCACGCTCGGCAAGGTGTTCTTCCCGTCCAGCAGCCCGTCCGCGCAGCTGCTCGCCACCTTCGGCACGTTCGCGGCCGCCTTCCTCGTGCGCCCGCTCGGCGGCATGGTGTTCGGCCCGCTCGGCGACCGCATCGGCCGCCAGCGCGTGCTCGCCGCCACGATGATCATGATGGCCGTCGGCACCTTCGCGATCGGCCTCATTCCCAGCTACGCGTCGATCGGCATCATGGCGCCCGTGCTGCTGCTCGTCGCCCGCCTCGTGCAGGGCTTCTCGACCGGCGGCGAATACGGCGGCGCGGCCACCTTCATCGCCGAGTTCTCGACCGACAAGCGCCGCGGCTTCATGGGCAGCTTCCTCGAATTCGGCACGCTGATCGGCTATGTGATGGGTGCCGGTGTCGTCGCGCTGCTCACCGCGTCGCTGTCGCAGGAGGCGCTGCTGTCGTGGGGCTGGCGTGTGCCGTTCCTGATCGCCGGCCCGCTCGGCCTGATCGGCCTGTACATCCGGATGAAGCTCGAGGAAACGCCGGCGTTCAAGCGCCAGGCCGAGGAGCGCGAAGCGCAGGACAAGGCCGTGCCGAAGGCGCGCTTCCGCGAAACGCTGATGCGCAACTGGCGTGCGCTGCTGCTGTGCGTCGGCCTCGTGCTGATCTTCAACGTGACCGACTACATGGTGCTGTCGTACCTGCCGAGCTTCATGTCGTCGACGCTGCATTTCGACGAATCGCACAGCCTCGTGCTCGTGCTGATCGTGATGGTGCTGATGATGCCGCTGACGCTCGCCGCCGGCCGCCTGTCCGACCGGATCGGCCGCAAGCCGGTGATGCTCGCCGGCTGCGTCGGCCTGCTCGCGCTGTCGATCCCGTCGATGATGCTGATCCATGCCGGCACCACGGCATCGGTGTTCGGCGGCCTGCTGATCCTCGGCGTGCTGCTGTCGTGCTTTACCGGCGTGATGCCGTCGGCGCTGCCGGCACTGTTCCCGACCGAGATCCGCTACGGCGCGCTCGCCATCGGCTTCAACGTGTCGGTGTCGCTGTTCGGCGGCACGACGCCGCTGGTCACCGCGTGGCTCGTCGACGTCACGCACAACCTGATGATGCCCGCGTACTACATGATGGGCGCCGCCGTGATCGGCATCGTGTCGGTCGTCGCGCTCGCCGAAACCGCACGCCAGCCGCTCAAGGGCTCGCCGCCGGCCGTCGCGACGCGCCGCGAAGCCCACCAGCTCGTGCGCCAGATGCGCGAGGACGACGATTCGGGCATGTACCCTGCCGTGTCGACCGCACGCGCCTGAGCGTCGCCCATGAAAAACCCCGGCCGAAGCCGGGGTCCGATCGAATCCGATCCGCCCGACCGGCTTGCGCCGGCCGGGCTTTTTTTCATCCCCTCGCCGCGTACGCGCTCATGCGTGCGCTTCGCAGTTGCGGCAGAACAGCAGTGCGCGCGATCGCGACACGGCCGCCTGTGCACCACGCGTCGCGACGATCAGCCCGACCTGACCGAGATTGAAATCGCGCTCGACCATCAACTGCGTCAGCGCGGCAAGCGGCAACACGACGGACGGGTGGTACAGGCTCGATTCGATCAGGGTTCGCATCATCAGCTCCATCAGGCAAGGCGTCATTCGATGGAGTGGATTCTAGGGATCGGCGCCCGCCGGATAAACCGCGCGAATGCGAAGTCACTTGTCAGCCGCGGAGAACAATCCGCCGACGCTTGCCTGGCAAGGCCCGGCGGGCAGCCGGCAGCAGCCGGATGGCCCGCCGGCGGGCCTACGCAAGCGGCGTTTCGACGAAGGCCGGCAGCGCTTCCGCCCGCGCGGAATGCGCGGCGAGCGCCGGATAACGGGCCGGATCGATCCGCGCGAGTACCGGGTAGTCGGCCGCCATGAATTGCGTGAAGCGCCATGCGACCGCCACCGTCACGTCGGACTGCAGCAGGCGCGCACCGCCGAACCAGCCGTTCGCGGCGGCGACGAGCGGCTCCAGTGCACCGTATGCGCCCTCGATCTGGCTCAGCACGCGCTCGAGCCACGGCGCGTGCTGCTTGTCGGCCGGACGCAGCGCCTGCTCGTAGACGACCTGCACGCTCTTCTCGGCAGCTGCCAGCGCGAAACCGACCGGCACGAGCGTGTTCAGGCGCGCGGCCGCATCCTCGGGCAGCAGCCGCCGCGCGGGCGCGACCCGATGATCGAGATAATCGACGATCAGCGACGAATCCATCAGCGTCGCACCGTCGTCGGTCACGAGCGTCGGTGCCTTGACGACCGGATTGATCGCCCTGAACTGCTCGACATGACGGAACACCGAGAGCGACTCGTGTTCGAACGGGAGGTCGAGCAGCTTCGCCGAAATGGCGACACGGCGCACGAACGGGGAATCCAGCATGCCGATCAGCTTCATCGCAAACGCTCCGCTTGAGGGAATGGGATCGACGACTGTAGCAGCGCCGCAGGGCTTCGCCTAGCGCGCCCGTGCGCTTGATGCGCCTCGGCCGGCCGCACGCGGGGCTCACGTTGTCCGGCCGCAGTGACCATAATGCAAGTTCACGCCCCTTCCGCCCCAAGGTTCGCCATGTGGTACGCCCTCGTCGAGCAGCAGCGGGAATGGATGCGCGCCTGGCGCGCGGCGACGCGGCATGCGTTCGACGCGTGGCCCGCGGCCACGCTGCCGCACGCCGCATCGTCGTGCTACGACGACCTGTTCGAGCCGCTGCTCGGGCCGCCGGGCGAGCCCCCGCACTTCGACATCGGGTGGCCGGGCGTCGGCGAGCGCATCGTCGCGCGCACGCCGTTCTGCGACCTGCGGCGCTTCACGCGCGTCGACGCGCGGCGCACGGTACTGCTCTGCGCACCGCTCGCCGGGCATGCAGCCGTGATGATGCGGGAAACCGTCGAGACGCTGCTCGCGGACGGCGACGTCTGCGTGACCGACTGGCGCAATGCGCGCGACGTGCCGCTCGCGGCGGGCCGCTTCGGGCTCGACGAATATGTCGCGACGCTCGACGGCTTCGTCGACGGGCTCGCGCACGACGACCGGCCGCTGCATGTCGTCGCCGTGTGCCAGGCAACCGTGCCGGTGCTCGGCGCGCTCGCGCTGCGCGCCGCTCGCGGTCTCGCGCCGCCCGCGAGCGTCACGCTGATCGGCGGCCCGCTCGACGCGCGCCGGAATCCGAGTGCGCTCGGCACCGCCGCCGCGACCCATTCGCTGGGCTGGTGCCGCCGCCACCTGATCGACGTCGTGCCGCCGGGTTTCGCGGGGCAGGGCCGCCACGTGTTTCCCACCTATCTGCAGCAGGGCGAGATCGCGCTCGTGTACCCGCAGCGCTTCCTGTCGCTGATCGAAGCGTACGCGCTGGCCGCGTCGCGCTTCGACATGACCGGGCTCGCCGGCGCACGGCGTGCGCTGCTCGAATACACGGCGCTGCTCGACATGCCCGCCGAGTATTTCCTCGACACGGTCGACATCGTGTTCCAGCGCATGAGCCTCGCGGTCGGTACCTGGGACGTGGGTGGGCGGCGCGTCGAGCCGGCCGCGCTGCGCGGCGTCGCGCTGCTGACCGTCGAAGGCGCATGCGACGCGGTCACGGGCGCCGGCCAGACGCATGCGGCGCTCGACATGTGCAGCGGCCTCGCCGACGACGAGCGCTACCGCATCGACATCGGCGACTGCGATCACTACGGGCTGTTTACCGGGGTGCGCTGGCGCGGGGAGGTCCATCCGATGCTGCAGCGCCTGTTCGCGTGGGCCGAAACCCGTCGCCCCCGCCCGCGCCGCATCAGGCGCACGTGATGCCGCGTCAGGGCCGGGCCGCGTCGAGCAACGCGCGTACCTCGTCGTCGCTCGTCTGCTCGAAGCGCGCGTAGAACTGGCTGATCCCGAAGAACGGCAGCGGCTGCCACACCGTGACGAACGCATCGGCCAGATCGTCGAACGCGTGCCGCGCACCCGCCGGCGCGACCGGCACAGCCGCGACGATGCGCGCCGGGTGACGCTCGCGCAACGTCTGCAGCGCGACGCGCATCGACGCGCCGGTCGCAACGCCGTCGTCGACGACGATCGCAATGCGCCCCTCGACCGGCAGCGGCGGCGCGGCACCGCGATACAGCGCCTCGCGGCGATGCAGTTCGACCGTCTCGCGCGCGATCACATCGGCAAGCTGCGCGTCGGACACGCCCATCGAGCGGAGCACCGAACGCTGCAGATGAATCGCACCGCCCGTCGCGATCGCGCCCATCGCGAGTTCGGGATCGGACGGCACGCCGAGCTTGCGTACGACCAGCACGTCGAGCGGCGCGTGCAGCGCGCAGGCGACCGGATACGCGACGGGCACACCGCCGCGCGGCAAGGCGAGCACGACGACATTGCCGCGGCCCGCATAATCGCGCAACGCGCCGGCCAGCTGACAGCCGGCATCGGTACGATCGGCAAAACACTCGAACACGTTCGGCTCCCTGCCGTTGCGCCGGATGCGCGAAACCCGCGTCGGCGCCTGTCAACGAGCATGGTTCATCGGCAGCGCCGATGCAAGCAGGGTCACACCGGCGCGCGGGGGCACCGAAGGAAAGGGTCAGAGGCCGCCGGCCTGCCGGTACAGCCGCCAGAACGACTGCGCATAGGATTGCGCGAGCTCGGGCGCGCGCTGGAACACGTTCACCGTTTCCGCATGCGCAGCCGCCCCTTCGGAGAGCGTCGTCAGCGCGACGCTGTCGTCCACGATCACGAAGCGCGGCGCGGGATCGCCGTGCCGCGACTCGATCGCCACGTCGATACCCGACGCTTTCAGATAGCCCGCGCCGCTGTACCGGCCCGCGTGCGGCGAACGCACGAGCACGACACGCACCTCGATCCCGCGCGAGCGGGCCGCGCGCAGCGCGCTCGCGACCGCCGGCGGCACGTGCGTATAGCCGGCCAGCAACACGCGACGCTGCGCCTGCTCGATCAGGTCGACGGTCGCGTCGGCCGCCGCATTGTCATACGAAAAGTATGTGCCGACCGATGCGGCGTCGGACGGAATCTGGCTGGCGTGGGCGCTCGCCGCGCAGCAGAGCGCGGCGAGAAGGAAGGCGGCTGGTCTCATGGCGGGCGCCATTTTAGCGACGCCAATTCGTGTGGCAAGCGCCGGCTGCAAGGCTGCTGCGCCGGCGCAACACACAGTGCGAAAGGCGACTCCGGCGAGGGGCTTCCGGGCCGTCGATCAGCCCGCCGCGACGCGCGCGAGCCAGCTCGCGACGCCGTCGACGGAACGGAAATCGGCGAGGCTGCGCGCCGGCAGCGCGGGATATGCGCTACCGGCCATCTCGGCCAGCGCGCGGCCGGGGCCGAGCTCGAGGAACGCGGTCGCACCGGCCTCCACGCACGCGGCAAGACAGGCCGCCCACTCGACCGGCTCCGCGATCTGCCGGGCCAGCTTGTCGAGTCCCGCGTCGACGTCGAGCACCGACGCGCCATCGATACCCGAAAAGAGCCGCGTGCCGGGCAGCGGCCGCCGCACGTGAGCGGCGGCGAGCGACGCGCGAAACACCGGCACGGCCGCGGCGAGCCGGCGCGTGTGCGACGCGATCCGCACGCAGACGGGCGCGACGCGCAGCGCACCGTCGCGCGACGCGTCGTCGGCCACCGCATCGACATCGGGCTGGCGCCCCGCGACCACGAACGCGTCGCCCGGGTTCGCGATCGCGATCGCCGCGTCGCGGCCGTCGCACAATCGCGCAAGCCGAGCGCGCGTCAGGCCGCGCACGAACACCATCCGCTCGTCGCCGCCGCTCGCGGCATCCATGGCACGCGCACGCGCATCGGCCAGGTCGAGCGCGGCGTCCGGCTCGATCATCCCCGCGACGCTCCACGACGCGACTTCGCCGACGCTGTAGCCGGCGACGCAGCGCCGGCGCGGCCACACCGCGTCGAGCAGCGCGGCCGCCGCGAGCGCCTGGACCGTGCAGAGGATCTGCGCGGCACGGTTTTCACGCAGCGCGTCCGGCCCGGCCTGCCGCACCCACGCGCGCGGATCGTCGCCGAGCAGCCGGCCGGCGTGGGCGAACAGCGCGTCGGCCTGCGGCGCGGTGCCGGTCAGGTCGAACATGTCGGCGCGCTGCGCGCCCTGTCCCGAACAGAGGATGGCCAGCGTCATCGCGCGCCTCCGTCGGCTTCGAGCGCATCGACGAAGACGCTCATCGCGAGCAGGTCGGCCGCGCCGCCCGGGCTCAGCCGGCGCGCGACGAACGCACGATGCACGGCGGCCGCGCGTAGCCGCCAGTCGCGCG